>JARGOJ010001056.1 GCA_029210225.1 Planctomycetota bacterium | reverse complement strand
GTCGTGAAGAGGATGTCTCCATTGACCCGACCAAAGTAAAAGCTCATTTTGGCTTCGTTGAATTCAAAGATCTTGGTGTTGTTGTGATCGTAGTTCTTAACTCCGGACTCTTTGCTGTGCTCGGCGAAAACACCAGCGGCGACGTCGGCGAGGATGCGAAGGGCGGGGCGAGTTCGGACGTAGACGATGGGGCGGAATGCATCCTCAGGGCGCTTGGCCTCGACGACATCCAAAGTCATGGAGACATCGTTACTGAGCACTTCACGGGCCGCGACGGATAACAAGGCGAGGCCCATTTTCATTTCAAAACGACCGAGCTTACTGAATTCGCGAGGCAGCTCTTCTCCAGTCACGGAGGCCATCTCTCCTGGGTTCTCTGCCAAAGAGAGGAGTTTCTTACCGATTTTTGTTTCGCGCATTTTCTTGAAGGTGTCACTCTTAATGAATCCTTCAATTGTTTTGTAGACGTCTTTCATCTCGAAGAAGAACAGCGTGTCGTCGGTGACTCGGTCACTGATATTCGTTTTCTTATCGAAGACCTTAAATGTATCGGCGCCTTGGCGAGAGCTTGCGAATTGCATGCTGTAGAGGTCGCCTTCGGGCATGTGAAGCGCTCCGGCGATACCGCGGAACTCTTTGAGGTCATTGACGAGGATGTCTAATTCATTGCCTGTGAACATCTTCTTGAATTGCTTGAGTTCGCGCTCGCCACCGAGCATCTCGACAGTTTGCAGCATGGTGTTTTTGAAGCGCTCTTTGTCGCGAATCACTCCCGTGTCCATCCAGGCCATGGCGACTTTGTCCCGAGGCAGCTTTTTGAACTCTTCGGCGAAGCCAGGTTCAACGGCGAGGGATGGCTTCTTGCCTTTATCGACGTCGATGACTTTCTTAACGGTTTCAATGTTGTCACTGACAACAATGGCTGAGCCGACCAGTGAGAAAGAGATGCTCCATTCTTTTTTGGAATAGGTGTCTTTCTTGGTTCTGGTGATGATCTCGACGCCTTCATAGGTCTCGACCTTGCCGTCCTTGCCTTTGGCGGCGCCTTCGAGTCTGTCGACGAGCTCGCGCCACTGACCGGATTCAATGCCTTCTTTAATGAGACCGAGGACATCGATCTTAGACATGAAGTAAACCGAGGGTTTACCGGTTTTGGGGGCAATGACTCCGTAGGCAGCGTTTTGGCCGAGGAAGTTCATGAGGGTGTCTTCGTTGGCGGTGAGCTTAGTTTTTTTCCAGTGCTCATCTTCTTCGAGCTCTTTGATGATCTCGCCCCAGCCCTTATTGAACTCCTCGAAGATCTCGGACTTTTTGAAGTCTTCGTAGGCGGTGCTTTTACGGAAGGCGCCGAGGGTCTGCTTGAACTTTGGAATTTCAACCCAAAGGGCAGTGTCCGCGGGGGCTTTGGCCGCGAGAGTGGGGACGGGACCGCTGGTATAGAGATACCAACCGAGGCCGGCGCCGGCAGCCAAGATGCCGACAACGGCAATCTTAGGTAGCAATGATCGACTCATAGTAACCTTTCAAATCTTCACAGAAAGACATGTCAATGTTTGGATTCCCTGTTTCAGGGATTGGACGCAAGGGCAAGGGTATTGACAAGAGAGCTAGAAACTTCGTGACCTCATGAATCATGAGGTCGTTTGCTGAGCTTGCGTCTGCTTTTGAGTTATTCCCGCCACTTTATGCTTCTTTAGAGGTGCTTTTCAAGAGATAAAACCATGGTTCTCATTGGTGAGCGAGCAATTGTGTGTTGCTTGCGATCATAGAACCTCTAGTCCAAGCCATGGGACGCAAAAAGATCGTCTCTGGTCTTAGAGAACTTCTCTGCTCTTCATTTCCCTTTAACAACTCCCTCAAAGCCTTGCCCTTACGCGGCATTTTGGAACACAAAAAGCATTTGTTGTGTCGATTTGTCAAAAACAAGTCTCATAAAAAGTGCCTTTTGCAGCTTTGAGACAGAAAGAGCAATGTGTGTTTGTGATGCTATTTGTGCATTATTTGCCAAGAGAGATCTTGGGATATTTTTCCCATGAAGATAAATAAATGAATGGCTGGGGGCTTGGGGCAGAAGTTTTGCCAATAAGGGTGTCCCAGTTTGATTTCTTGATCCGCAGTGCCGAAGAGGATGGCAAAGCACTGGTCGCAGGCGGTGAATAGATGAGGGAGCGATCAGGAATGGGCGCTGTACGATCCGACGACGGATAGCAGTTGGGTCGTGTTGAAGTTCTGCTTTGTGTAGCACTCGTTGGCGCCGAGCTCCATACCCTTGCTCTTGACGACGTCTTTCTCCATAGATGAGATAAGGATGACGGGGAGCTCTTCCTTTGTATGGGATTTGCGAAGCTCTGAAAGTAGCCCAAAGCCATCGAGCTGGGGCATGTCGATGTCGCTGAGCACCAAGTCGAAAGCTCGAGGGTTGGCGTGGACGATCTCTAAGGCTTGCTGTCCGTTGGAGGCCAAAGACACGCTGTGTCCTGCCTCTTCCAAAACGACTCGTTGGAGAAGCTGGACCGTCTTGGAGTCGTCAACGACAAGAACATGGACGGTTTTTCGTTGCGCTGTATTCATCGGTCGCCTCCCACAAGATGAAACGTCTATACGAACAATCATATACGACAAAAGCTGCATTCGCTGCTATTTTATCGACTCTTGTTCTCTTTTGCGGCTGTATGCGTTCTCATCAATGGCACAAGTTCCCTTAATATAAGATGATATGTAAAACATCTGCTAGGGAAAATGATGAGAGTCTGTTTCAAGAAATAGTCCCAACGACCCGTCATAAGAGCTGTTGACAACTCTACTCTGTCTAAATGTTAAGCAAACTGCTAAGACATTTTGAGAAAAAGAGTCGTGACTTGGAACCTAGCGTTGCTTTGCGAGTCCAAGGACCCTTCAAGACACGAACGGGAGAGAAACCATGACACGGACGCATCTTTGCTCAGCGCTCGCCTTCATTCTTATGACCTTTACACCCGCTATGCTTCTAGCAAAGCCCATGCAAAAGACTCCTCTCAAAGTTGGGGCGCAGAAAGCAACGCTCATTGTGATCGCCGAGTTAAGCCGGCATCAATATGAGGATCTCAAAGATGGCGCTTCAAAAGAGGT
>JARGOJ010001055.1 GCA_029210225.1 Planctomycetota bacterium | reverse complement strand
ATCCCGAGAGAACCAAGGATGGCGTTCTTAAAACCGATGGTCATCCAGAGAACCACCAAGACCAGGGTCAGACCGAGGATGATGTTCCAACCGAGCACCGCGATGCGCTCGCGAACTCGAATGGTCGTGTCCGCGACTATGTCGAAGGTGACGTTCTTATGAGCTTTCTTTTTATACTCGGCGACGATCTCTCGGGTCTTCTTTGAGACAGTGACCGCGTTTGCCGTGTCTTGCTTAACGACCGCGAGGGTGAGGCAGCTTTGGCCGCGAAATCTCGACCAAACAGAGCCTCTCTCAAAGTCCCAGTCGAGCCTCGCGACATCTCCCAGACGAACCGTCGGACCCGTCTCATCGGAGCGCAGGACGACTTGGCGGAAGGCGTCTACCGACTCTAGCTCCGAGCTTCCTCGAACCATGATCTCCCGACCAGCGCCTTTCAAGGTTCCCGCAGGGAGGTTGACATTTCGGGCTCTTAGGGCCTCCGCCACTTCATCTATAGTGATTTGATAATGAAGCAGGCGCTCTGGGTTGACGAGCACCTTGAGCTCCCGATCTCGATTTCCATAGACCCGGACTTTCTTAAGGTCGGGGACGTCCTGCTCTAGCAAAATGTCGAGGGAGAGCGCGTGGGAGCGGAGTATGCTCTCGATCTCGTCCTTGGAATAGTTCGACTCGCCGTCATCTTGCCAACCGACGACGATCTGGAGCACTGGCCCCATCTCTTCAATGTCGATCTTCGTCACGATGGGGTCTTCCGCATCCTTAGGGAGGTCGCGGATCTTAGATATTTCGGTTTGGATGTCTCGATAAACCGTCTGAAAATCGGCCACGTCGCTTTGGACTTTGACCCACACTTCGCAACGGTCAGGATAGGAGCTCGCTTGAACCCACTCGATCCCTTGAATCTCCTCGACGCGCTCTTCAATCTTTGTCGAGACCAGGCGCTCAATTTCTTCCGGGGCGGCCCCAGGCCAAGGGACCGCGATGAGGATCTTGTCGAGGGCAACGTTGGGATACTCTTCGACCGGCATCTGGCCTACGACCATGAATCCAGCGATGAGCAAAACGAAAAATAGCAAGTTTGCTAAGACTCTTTGCTCGACGATTATCCGGAATAAACCCACCGCAACCTCAATGATCTTAATACTTCAGCCGGACTCGGACGAAAAAAGAAGGACCGTTATGATCTCGGGAAGGAATTTAACACCCAGGCTCGAATTCGTAAGAAAAAAAACTCCAGGCCTCGCAATAATGTCCGGTGCTTGACGCGCTGAATGGTATCGGCTATGGTGACTCTTGAGCCTCCCTGACAGACCCGAGATTGGAGGCTCATAGGGGTCTTAAAAACTAACCCATAAACAATGTTTTCTTGGGCGCCCCCTAATTTGTGAACGGCTTCTCACACTCTTGATTCATTCTTCATAGAAGACCCTGCTTCCCGAATGTTGCTGTTCACAAGGCACCTTTCAAAATTGCAATTTGAACATCAATCTTTTGCAATCCGAAAATACGGGTCAATCGTGACAATTTGTTGTTCCACAAATCCCAACAAACTTCATACATGAGGGAGGATTGAGTTGGTGGATAGCAATGGAAGCCTCGAGTCTCCTCGTGATCTAGCTCAATCACTAGTTGTGCTGCGCGAAGAACTAATGAACACCAATATGTCTTCCGAAGAAATCAACGCCATTCTTCAAGCCTATGCCAGTCGACCCACGGTTGAATTGGTAAAGCCACTTGAAATCTGGAGTGATCAAGATCTCGAGGAAGAAGCCGAAAAACGTCAGCTGTCCTGGCTTAGTATCGAACCCGATGAAGAGCTTCTCGAAGAAGTTGAGAGTCGGGGTCTTTTGACCGTCAAATCAGATATGTCAGAAGACGAATTTGAACGCGAAGCCGCAAAGCGCGGGTTTCGTAGTAGCCTCGCTCAATGGTCCATTGAAGATATTCAAAGTTACCTGAAGCTCCAAGGCCACAACAATAGTAATAGCCACGGAAACCACGGCAATAGTAGCCGCGGGGGTGGTGGCAACCGCCGAAACTACAATAAGAAGCGTAAGAACAATAACAATCGGCGGAATCACAGCAGTCATAACTGAAGCATAGTCATTGCATTGACCGGCGAAGGCGACTCTAAGCTCTCCCCCATTGCCATGATTTCTCCAAGCCTACGGGATCGCTCCCCTAGGCTCTATTGGTGATTCGACTCTTTCTGAGCCGGAAATAGGCTTATCTTATGAATGAATCTTCATAAGACGCCTTGACGAATTCTCCCCAGAACGGACAATGCTCCGCTTAGAAACGACGTTTGGAACCCTAGCAATCACGGAAACGATCTATCAAGCTATGCGAATCCACACTGCCCTGCTCGTGTCTCTGTCCCTCTTTCTCATCGCCTGTACTCCCAATAATGATGGGACCAAGAAGTCTAAGGTGAAGATCCAGGGATCTACCACGGTCAATCCAGTCATGGCGCAAATCTCCGAAACACTCCGTGAAAAAATGAAGCTGACTATCACTGTGGATACGCAAGGAGGCTCGGGAGCGGGTATTTCTCAGTGTGGAGCAGGAAAAGTCGACATCGGTATGAGCTCCAAGCCACTCAGCGAGAAAGACAAAAAGCGCTTCCCCAAGCTCGTAGCCCACACAATCGGCTTCGACGCCGTGGCCCTCGTTGTTTCAAGAGCTGTCTTTGATGGCGGCGTGAAAACCCTCACGCGCCAGCAAATCGCCGATATCTTCACCGGCAAAATAACCAACTGGAAGAGCGTCGGCGGCCCCGATTCAATCATTGTCATTCACAATAAAGAGCCTGGTCGTGGAACCCGTGCGATCTTTGATAAATACGTCTTCGGCACCACTAAGAAGAAGCTCCCTTCTTTGAAGAACTACGTCGAAGTCGGAGGCAACGAAGAGACCCAGGAGAAAATCGGCGGGCACAACGCAGCGATCGGCCAGCTGTCAGCAACCTGGGCCTTGACCAACCCGAAATTAGGGGTCGTCGCATTGAAAAATGATAAAGGCGTCGATGTCCTTCCAACCGCTAAGAACCTGAGAGACCGAAGCTATCCTATGTTTCGCTCCCTCTTTCTTCTGACAAATGGCGAAGCAAAGG
>JARGOJ010001054.1 GCA_029210225.1 Planctomycetota bacterium | reverse complement strand
GCCGGCCGTCCCAGCCTCGTGGGCCTCGTCCGCCTGGATCAGCGCCGCCATCACGCTCTGCCTTGCCGTGGCTCTTGCTCTGTTCAGCCCCAAAGCTAAAACCGATAACTCCGCGGAAGTCTGGCTCCCACAGAACAACCAAAGCCTCCAGCAATTTCAACAGTTTAAGAAGACCCTCGGCTCCGATGAATACCTGCTCATCTACCTCCAAGACGAAGACCCTGGGAATCTCATTGAGCAAGTTCTCGCGGTCACCAAGTCTCTCAACAAAATCCCCAGTATCCACCGAATCATGAGCGCCGCGACAATCTACGACGACGAAGTCGAAGTGCTCACCGATCCTCGCTTTGGTGGTTTCACCAAGAATTGGCCGAACGTAAAGCGCAGCTTCGACGGCCCCCTTAATAAGCAGCACCGACTCTTTAATCCGAGCAAGCATGAGGCCATGCTCTACATCTTCGTTCATCCCCAAAGCCCCACTCAGCGCCGAGTTCTCATTGATGCACTCGAAGAGCTACGGCAATCCCTCGATAAATCCGACTGCAAGGTCGCCATGGCCGGTCAAGCTCTCATCAGTTACGAGTTCGATAAGGCCGCGAAAAGAATTGAAGAGTTTTCACTACCAATAGTCATACTGATCTGCCTCAGCCTCATGGTCATCATGACCCGCAGCCTGCGCCTCACCCTTCTCTCTTTCATCCCGGTCTCTCTCGCGGTCTTTGCCACCAAAGGCGCTCTCGGTTGCTCTCCTTGGACGAACAACTTGCTCGTTGACCTGGTCACTCCGCTGCTCTTTGTCCTAACCCTCGCCAGCTCGCTTCATGTTGTTGTCGCCTTCCAAGATCTCATTGCCGCCGGTTACTCGAAGCACGACGCCGCCTGGCTCGCGGCCAAAGAAAAACAGCGTCCTTGTATACTCGCGCTGCTCACCACGGCCATCAGCTTCTGCTCTCTTTCCCTCTCAGGGATGCTCCCCATTCAAGTCTTCGGTTGGCTCTCAGCCTTTGGCCTGGTCTTAGGTTCAGCCCTTGTGCTCCGTGTCTTGCCCGCTGGCCTCGCGCTTATCGGCGGTCCTGGAAGACGTGCCAGTGACGACGTCCTCGGACGGCTTTCGAGCAGACTGATTCAATGCTCTTCCCGCTATCCGATTCCTGTATTGGCTGCCTCCATTTTGATCGTCGCCGGCGGCTTGTTCACGAGTCTTCAATTCGATTCAGAACCCCAGGCGAGCGGTCATTTCCCGGCGAATTCACGAATGCGCGTCGAGAATCAATTCATTAAAGATCAAGGATTTGGCTTGTCCACGATAGAAGTTGTACTGACCGCAGAGAACGCCTTCGCCGGAGACAAAGAGACCCTTAAAAAGATTGATGACTTCGCTACAAAATTGACCGAGAGTCCTCACATCAGCGCCTCTATTCATATCCCGCTATTGCTCCGCGCCGCCAATCATCGCGGGGCTCGAATCAATTCTCTGCCGAGCAAAGAAGACCTTGGAGACGAAGTCATCGAATTTGCGGAGAGCTTTCCGGGCTTGGTCAGCGCCGATTTAAAATCAATGAGAATTCCTTGCCTCACCAACACAGCAAAGAGCCAGCACATTCAAGAAATCCAATCGTCCATTCAAAAGCACTTCAATGAAGTGTCCTTCGATGGCGCTGCCAAAATCGAGTTAAGAGTGACGGGGATTTATCTCTTATTGCTTGAGACTCAGGCCGAGCTTTTAAGCACTGTCAAAAAGAGCCTTCTTCTGACGGCGATCGCTATGGAGCTCATATTAATTCTCGCAATAGGCTCTCTCAAACGAGGCTTGACCGCCATTCTTCCCAACGCGCTCCCCGTCGCGGTGAATTTCCTTTTCATGAGAGCCTTCGGAATGCCCTTGGATGTCGCGACGGCGATGACCGCAGCCATTGCGCTCGGGATCGCCATCGACGATACAATTCATATGCTCACCCTTTGGGAGAAGCCTCAAGAGCTTCAAAAGGCAGGGAAGGCCATCATTATCAGCTCCCTCATCATCGGCTTAGGCTTTCTTTCTTTACTGCTCTCCGATTTTAGTCCGACCCGGCATTTTGCTATTCTCTGCTCGGCTTCGGTGATCGCGGCGCTCTTCGGCGACTTGCTAACTCTCCCAGCGCTGCTCGCCCTCATGAACGGACCAAGAAAAGCATGAGCACCCACGAATACTACAAGAATAAGGCTCGGAAGTTCTTTAAACGCACTGTCTCTGTCCCTATGGATGGCTTCTACAATGACTTCCTGAGCGAGTTACCTGAAGGTGGTCACATCCTCGATGCGGGTTGTGGTTCTGGTCGAGACACAAAGAATTTTTTAGACTTGGGTTATCAGGTCACCAGCTTCGATGCGAGCGTGGAACTCTCTGCCTTAGCCGAGGAATATACGGGGCAAAATGTGAAGGTTTGTCGCTTTTTAGAGTTCAAGAGCGATCAGCCTTTCGATGGAATCTGGGCTTCGGCGTCTCTGCTTCATGTAAGAAAAGCCGAACTTTCGGGAACAGTGCTCCACTTGTTAACGTTCCTCAAAGAGAAGGGCCTGTTTTACCTATCTTTCAAATGGGGAGCTGGGGAGCGGAAGCAAGGGCTGCGATACTTCAACGATCATACGATTGATTCATTGACTGAGTTTCTAAAGACTATGAATGAGTTTACAGTTAAGAAAGTCTGGCGCACAGAGAGCGTGGCCCGTCCTGGCGGTCGCCCTTTTTGGGTGAACGCGATCGTTCAGAAACACTAATGAGCTCTTGGGTTCAATAAGGAAAGAATACCTGTGCACGGTCAATTCGATATCAAAGCCCTCGTTCACAACGCGCTTCGTCAGCAGCCATTGATGACCTTTCACACAGACATTCTCTTTGAAACCGTCAACCAACTCGGTGAAGGCGGCATGGGCACGGTGTATCGGATTCGCGACCGTCGCTTGAACAGGGAGGCGGCCTTAAAGGTCCTGAAGGCCGGTCAAAGCGACCAAGACAGTTACCAACGCTTTCTCCGTGAAGCTCGAATTACCGCCTGCCTTTCACATCCTGCGATCCCTCCTGTCTACGAGGCGGGTATCACACCGGAAGGCTTTCCCTATTTGCTCATGAAATTAATTAA
>JARGOJ010000043.1 GCA_029210225.1 Planctomycetota bacterium | reverse complement strand
GCGAGTGATTTCGCTGCTGAGCTTGCCACTTTCGAGCACGCTTTGAACGTCGGCGAGGGCTTCTTCAGGGTCTTGATAGCGTTTCTTAGGAGCCTTCTCCAGCATTCTAAGAAGGATATGGTCGACGCTTTTGGAGAGGGATTCATTCCAGCTTGAAGGTTTCTTGGCGGTCTCCCGAACATGCTTGGTGAGGATCTCGGCGGAGGAGTCACCGTCGAAGGGTGGGACACCACACATGAGGTGATAAAAGGTGGCGCCGAGGGAGTAAAGATCAGAGCGAATATCAATGCTAGCCTGCCCTTTGGCGAGTTCTGGAGAGATGTAATAGGGGGTTCCGACGGTTTTTCCGACCCGAGTTAGGAAGAGGTCGTTGGTCAGTTGTTTTGAGAGTCCGAGGTCGGTGATTTTCATCACTCCTTCTTCAGAGAGGAGGAGGTTTTCCGGCTTGATATCTCGGTGAATGATCGACTTCTCGTGGTAGTGGATCATGCCTTCAAGGCATTGCGAGAGAAGTGTGAGGGCGTTCTCTTCTTCGTAGCTGCCTTCATGGTTGAGGACCTCGCGGGCGTTTCGTCCTTCAACGAATTCCATGACGAGGTAGACGAGTTCGTTGCTCTCGCCAATATCGAAGCATTGAATAAGGTTGGGGTGTTGGAGTTGGGCGAGGAGGTGGGCTTCTTGGATAAAGCGCCGCCGTTGAATATCGTTTCCGGCGGCCTCACGGTTAAGAATTTTGATCGCGACGGTTCGATTGAGGCTTTTTTGCAGGGATTTGTAGACGGTTCCCATGCCTCCGGAGCCGATGCGTTGAATGAGGACATAGCCTTCAATGGGCCCGTCTCTCTTTTGGCATTTGAGTATTTTGCGGGCTTGATCCTTGGTTATGGAGCCTTGATTAATGAGGAGCTTGCCGATTTTTTGATCTTTGAGAACTTGGTCTCGGAGGGCAAGGCTAAGATCTTCGCGGGAGATGAAACCAAATAACATCGCAAGTTCACCGAAGGGTAGGCGATCTCCCACCTCTAAAGACGCTTCCGTCTTCTTTCGATTATCTCGCTTGGCCATTAAAAATTCTCCACCACAACACTACCAATTATACTAGGGGAGGAAGCGGAACCAAAGCCTTGGTTTCCTTCCCAATTCCGGGATCAGTCGTTCATTTGCAAAAGGCTTCCGAACCAAGAATTTTCAAAGCCAGAATTCAAATATCAGGAAGAAAATTGCTGCATTTTCAATATCTGGGAAATCTTAACCAATAACATGAAAAAAGACGCAAGGGTTTTGTAATAAAGCTTTTAGAATCAATACAATTCGCGTTTTTCGATCCCTCCAGCTCCCTAATCCCAAGCCTTTTCAAGCTCCTCTTTAGAAAATCTCCAAAACAACTATCATTCTACGAACACTGATACGCCCCATTCCGTTTTTTGTGGGACCGTCTTCTCTCTCTTCTTTGAGGCCCCCATGATTGCCCTGCTTCTCTCAACCCTACTCCTCGCAATCGCCCCCCTCGTCGCGGTCTTCATCGAAAAGCGAGCCAAAGTTTTCCATTTCCTGGATGGCTTCGTCCTCGTCGCGATCGGTGGCCTCTGTGTCCTCCATCTACTCCCCGAGATTCTCCCAAAGATCGGCCTCTGGGCCTTTTTGCTCCTCGGTCTTGGCGCGCTGCTCCCGTACTGGGCTGAACATAAATTGGAGGGTCTCGGTCACGCCCCTGAGCGGGTTGTCCTCATCCTTGCCCTCCTCGCTCTCCTCTTCCACGCCATGCTCGACGGCCTCGGATTGCAAATTTCCGACGAGAACCTAAAGCTCGCCATTCCCGTCGTTGCCCACCGATTCCCCGTTGGACTCTTCCTCTGGTGGACCATCGGATCGAATTTTGGCAAAAAATGGGGAGTCCTCGCTCTCTCATCAGTCGCCGGCGCGACCATCCTTGGCTATGTCCTTGGCCAAAATATTGAGCCCTTCCTTGAAGGCGAGTCAATGGCCTGGATTCAATGTCTCTTGGTCGGCAGCCTCCTTCACATCCTCTTTCACCAACCCGCAATCCAAAGCCATAAGCCATCGAAAATGGCGAGCGCATTCGGCGCTGTCTTCGGCATCTGCCTGACCATCGCGATCAACCTCATCCCAGGCACTCACGATCACGATCACCATGGAGAAGAGTCTCTGGATCTCTTCTTCCACACCACCGAGACTCTGTTTATAGAGAGTTCGGGACCGATTTTGCTCGGTTTTCTTGGGGCTGGACTGCTCATGACCTTCGGGTCGGACAAAGTCGCCAAAGCCATGAAGGGCAAGAGCCGTCTCGGGAGCGCGACTCGCGGCGTCGTCTACGGCTTGCCCCTGCCCATTTGCAGCTGTGGCGTTGTTCCCCTCTATAAAACACTCATCTCTAAAGGCGCGCCCCCAAGCGCAGCCCTGGCCTTTCTTATTGCCACCCCCGAACTCGGCCTCGACGCTGTCCTGCTCTCGTTCCCACTGCTCGGAGCCGACGTCACCATCGCCCGGATCATCGCGGCCTTCGTCATCGCCCTCATCGTCGGTGTTTTCATAGGCGGCCAACTCGAAGGCAAAACCGAGCACAACGACGACTGCGCAAACAAAAGCGAAGCCAGCCCCCACGACCACAGCCATGAGGCTCATCACAAACACGAGGACGAAGACCACGATCACCTTCCCAAAGATGTGGGTCTGATCCAGGCGCTCAGATACGCCTTCATCGATATGGTCGATCACCTTGGTCCTTGGATTGTCGCGGGAATCGTCGCGGCGGCGTTGCTCCAACCCCTGCTCGGGGCCGACTTTCTCTCAAGCATCCCGGCCTACCTACAGATCATTGTGACGGTGCTCGTGTCAGCTCCCGGCTATGTCTGCGCCTCTGCAGCCACTCCCATCGCCGCCATTCTGCTCATCAACGGACTCTCACCCGGCGCCGTTCTAGCCTTCCTCATCGCGGGCCCCGCGACGAATCTGACGACCTTTGGAATGCTCAAAGACACCCATGGATTCAAAAGCGCCGTCAAAGCCATCGCCGCCATCGTTGGACTGAGCATTGGCTTAGGCTTCATTGTGAACGCTGTCATTCCACCAAGCGCGATCCAGACAATCGACATGCACGCTCACGAGCCCGCCCTCTACGAACAAATCGCGGCGATTATCTTCGCCGGCCTGCTGCTCTTCTCCATTTTCAGAACTGGCCCCCGAGGTTTCCTCACTCAGCTCGGCCTCTCCGATATTCACCAACACCAACACGGCGCCATGCTGAACGAAGAGCCCCAAGACGACTGCGACAAACACTGTCATCACAGCCATTGATATCTGTTCCATACGGATCAAAGTAAGTATAGTGACGCCTCTTTCCTTGTTTTCCGCGATCCCCGGAGGATATGGTCCCTATGGCGTCCTATTTATCACGCGTCTCTTTTGGTCTCTGCATGACCGTCGCCGCCTTTAGCTGCGCTCCAGCTTACGGGCAAGACTCCAAGTCGATGGCCGCGGCCTTTCCAAACTCGATGGCCGCCGAGCACAAGGCCTTCTCCAAAGAGATGGAGGGGCAGTATTACCAAAGCCTCATTGCTTTTGAAGAAGCCCTCAATCACTGCCTCGAAAACGAAACGGCCCCCATCGACGCCCGCAGCGCTCGCGTCGAATATCTCGCTCGGAGACTGAACTTTCTCATCGGTAAGGTCGAGCTTTACAAGCAAGGCGCCAAGCTCTTCGAAGACCTCGTCAAGAGCAAGAGAATCAACGACTACGCCCGAGGCCGCCTTCGCAGCTACCTCATCGAACAACTCCAGATGATCGGGCAACTGAAGAAAGCCGATGAACACATCGCGAAGCTTGGCTACATTCAAAGCTGGCAGCTCATCGGGCCCTTTGCAAACGAACGAGGCACCGGCTTCAGCCGCCGATATCCCATTGAAAAAGAGCTGATCTTCAACAAAAGTTATAAGGGCAAAGCCAGCATGATCCGTTGGCGGCCGCTCCCCACTAAAAACCCGCCCAGTGGCTTGGTCTCCCTCGATACCCTCTACAACCCAAACACACAGTGTCTCGCCTATGGCTTGACCTACCTCCACTGTAAATCGCCGCAATCCGTCGCGTTGCGCTTTGCCTCAGACGAAGCCATCAAAGTCTGGGTCAACGGCGGCAAAGTCCTCGCCCACGATCGCCGACGCCCGATCAATTTCGACCAAAGCAGCGTCGGAGTCAAACTCCGCAAAGGTTGGAACGTGATCCTCGTGAAAGTTTGCAATCAAACGGGGTCGTGGAGCTTTCGAGGACGGATCACCACTCCAAGCGGCGCTCCCCTAAGCACCATCTCTCAAGCAAGCACAGCCGAGATTCCAGCTCTCGCAGCCAAGCACGGATTCTGTGGCGGGAAATCCACAGAGTTGGCGAAATACTCCGAAGGAGGACGCGCCTGGTATGACGAACACTTGAAGAAGAATACGAAGGACGGTGACGCCTGCTTCCAGAGAGCCTACCTGGCCTACACTCACCAAGCGGACGACAAAGGAGTTCACAGAGATCGCAAGCTCTTCGACCAAGCCAGAACACTACAAAGTAAGAACTCGACCTACCATCTCTTTTACAGCTACACCGCGACCGAGTCCGGCGAATACTCCGTCAATAAAGAAGAGAACAAACGCAGGCAAGCCCTAGAGCTGGCCATTAAGCTCGCGCCACGAAACGCCCAGGCACGATATCGACTCGCCTCCTATTACTCCTATTCTCTCGGTAGCAACCATCAGGCTCGACCCTTTATCAAACAAGCCTTGAAGATCAATCCATACTTCGAGGACGCCCTCTATTTGCTGGCGCGTATCGAGTCGTCGGAGCGCCTGGGAATCATCACGGAGCGTCGAGAGGCCAAGCTCGAAGGGAAGATAAAGAGCTCAACCTTTCTAAAGCGACGCGCCAGTCGCGCCGACGGCCTCGGACAAACTGGCAAAGCCATTGATATTTACGAGTCCATACTCAAGCGCCTGCCAGGCTCATGGGACGCCCGCCTAAGCCTCGCCGCAGCGTATAAGAAGATGGGTTTGCTCGACGCCGCGATGAAACAGTATGAACACCTCATCAAGCTTGACCCTTACGACATTATTTCTCGCGAGGATCTGGCCAATCTCTATGTTGCCAAGAGCCAAATGAAGGACGCCATCTCCCTCCTGGAAAAAGCCCTTCTGATCACTCCCCAGGATACGGCGCTGCTTCAGAAAATTGGCCGCTGGAAGCGCTTGATCGGCGACAAAAAAGGCAGCCTCAAAATGTTCGAGCGGTCCCTATTGATTAAGCGCAATGATCCCGCGCTAAAACGTTACATTCGCTTCCTCAAACAGGATCAAAAGCCTCCCTTCGAGAAAGAATGGATCACCCCCAGCGATAAGATCATCGCCGCTGCAAAGAAGATTCCTATCAATCCTGAGCTCTCCCATCGCATATTGCATCGCAACGTGATCACAAAGGTTGGTAAAGACGGGCTCGCCTCGACTTTCGAGCAAGAGATTTATCGCATTGAAAATGATTCCGGCGTCAGTGGCTTCCGCTCCATTTCAAAAGACTACTTCGTCGGTGAGCAACACGTCATCATTCAAGAAGCAAAGATCTACCGAAAAACTGGAGAGATTGAGCAAGTTCCGGTGGGAGAGAGCTACGACTGGGGCGCCGGTGAATTCGGTCGTTACTCCTCGTATAGCGTGTCCTTTCCACCTTTGAATGTCGGCGATGTGATCGAAGTCAAATCTCGCATCGACACATTGAAGCATGGCTTCTTCGGCGATTACTTCCAAGCCACTGAGAACCTCCGTAGTACGGTTCCTATCGACTCTATTCGCATCGCCTATATCCTTCCAAAGTCACGCCCCTTCTACTTCAGAGAGAGTCGCGGCGCGCCTAAGCAAATGAGCTATGAGAAGGGCGAAAACAAAATCACGATCTACCAGACCGGTCCGGTCGAGAAATTGGTTCCAGAGCCCTACATGCCCTGGGCCAAAGAGGTGATGCCTCGGGTCTCCGTCTCAACATTCAAAGATTGGAACGCCTTCGCTGTTTGGTATTGGGCCCTCGTGCGCCACCAGCATGAATCGAACAAGGAGATCGAAGCCCTCGTCAAGCGCATTACCAAAGGCGCAAAGAGCGACCAAGAGAAGATTCGCAAGATCTACGAATATGTTGTCACAGACATTCGCTACACCGCGTCATGGGAATTCGGAGTCCACGGATTCAAGCCCTACAACGCAACCAACATCTTCGCTCGTAAATTTGGCGACTGCAAAGATAAGTCGACCCTTATTAATACAATGCTCCGGCACGTCAACATTAAGTCTTACCCAGTGCTCATCTTTGGCGCGGAATGGTCTCAAGACAATCGAGGCGTCGAAGACATCGACCTTCCCCTTATCAGCCACTTCAATCATTGTATTTCCTATGTGATGCCTGACGGAAAGCGCAAAGGCCTCTTTCTGGATGGCACGGCCCAGTATCACCCCTACGGAACTCTACCCAGCATGGATTATGGTGCGCGAGTCGTTGTTGTCACTCCCGAGGGTGCCCTTATCAAGACCATTCCTGTCAATTCAGCGGCAGAGAACAGCGTCACTGAACTATCCCATATCACAATTAAGGCCGACGGTAGCGCTCGCTTCAAGACCCGCCTTCGAGGCAAGGGCAGCTTTGAAACCGTTCTGCGCAGCCAACTCCAGAACGAGGGGCGGCGAAAGGAGGTGCTCGAACGCATACTCGGACGACGTTATCCGGGGGCGAAGGTCCTCTCTGTCAAATGCAATAACTTGATGGATCTCAATAAGGCCATTCAAATTGAAATGACCGTCGAATTGAAAAATGGCTGGCGCAACACCGCCGACGGCAAGTCCTTAATTCCCCTCAAGAGCTGGCTCTACGACGCGCTCTCTCCAAAAACCGGAGACCTCGCCTCGAAGGTAAAACGCAATCAGGACTTAATCCTCCCTAATCCCAGCGCCTTGGATGAAACCGTGATTTACGAAGTTCCTCCAGGCAGTGATTTCAACTCTGTGCCAAAGAAAGTAAGCCTCAAGACTCCCTTTGGAAGCTATGAGCGTTCCTACAAAGTTGAAGGAAACAAGATCATCTCCACACGTAAATTCAAGCTGACAAAAACTCGCATCAAACAGTCGGAATATAAGGCTTTCAGGAGCTTTACGACAGAGATTGAGAAAGCGGAGAGTGAACGGGTTCTCTTAAAACCTGCTCCCTCCGTCCCCAACTAATCTCTGCCGATCGCCTCCTAGCCCATAAGAAACATGCGTTTCCTAGAAAGACTGTCATGAGAAAAATCGCCCTAACTATCGCACTCGTCATTAGCTCGATCTCAGTCGTTTATGGCGACCCACAGAAACCGAGTGGCCCCGCCAAATGCCTCTACCTCCCCGGAGAGTCTGAAGGCGATGCCAAGCAAGCGCTCAACGCGCTGCTCGCATCCATTGAACGCTATCCAAACAGCCCGACCCTAACCCTTGCATTGGATAGGATCAATCGCTTTGAATCCCTTGTTAAGGATGGACGGCAACAGGTTTCGGCCTCGCTCTACAAGGTCTTCGCGTCCAAGACCTTAACCAATGAGTGGAATCGCGAACGCTTGAGCGAGGTGGTCGTCGACTACAAACGCGCCGATGGAAAGCAGAAGGAGGCCCTGGGAATTCAGCGGAGCCGAGGCTATGTGCGCCGATGGCGTGGATTAGGTCCCTTCGGATACAACTACCGCGCCGGGTTGCACTCAGTCCGCGACGTCGAACGCGACCTCAATCAAGAATCCGTCGATGGCCGCAAGAGCTACCGTTGCCGGCGGCAGCAAAAGACCTGGGCAGACCTAAGCAAAGACCAATCTCCCTGGAGCCTGAACGCCTCTCTCTTCTCGATCTCGGAAGGGGGCGGAACGTACTATGCTGTGAGTGAACTCGATTCGCCTAAGGCCCAAAGCGGCTGGCTCATCATGCAGAGTCAGAGCGCAAAGGTCTGGATCAATCGAGTTGTGGTTGGGGTTATCGACCGCCAAAGAGATCGAAGAGCCCGACGTCTGCGCTTTCCGATTCAACTCGTCAAAGGCAAGAATCGGATTGTCGTGAAGCTCCCTGGAGGCGCCACGAGCTTCCGCCTTCGCCTTGCCCAGTCCAATGGGTCGGCCATGACCTTCAAAGAGAGCACTGCTCTCGACTTCGCGAAGGCGCCTCTGGGGAGCAAGCCTGCTTCCATCGAGCCCCAAGTTCTTGAGAACCATAAGAGCTTTCACCGCCTCGCTCAATGGTCGACAGACATGCAAGTTTGCTACGCCTACTACCTCATGAGTGTTCAGGGTCTCAGAGAAGAAGGCTTGGACGAACTTGAGAAGGTGCTCAAATCCGAGAGCGCCCAACAGAGCCCCTGGATCCTGCTCATGGCTGGGGTCGCCTATGAGAGCGCCAGTCACATTGGGCGCAACATCCGCGTCCCGAAGGCCCGGGCGTTGATTCGCAAAGCTCTTCAAGTCAGCGGCCGATGTCAACCTGCAACCCGGCGACTCGCCTACTTTCTAAGCTCAGAGAACAAGGTCGTCGAATCCATCGCGCTCTTGAATGCGAGTCTCCATGGCAAGGTCGACGACCTGGAAACCGCGACGGAGCTTTATCGCAGCTATCTCTCCCAGAACTGGCTTGGGGAAGCGGCCGATCTCTTGACGAAGCTCATCTCGGTGCACGGTAAGCTGCCCTTGCTGCAAAATATGAGAGCTGCGGAGTATCGTGGCCTTGGACAAGATGATCGCGCAGACAAGATCGAGGCCGCGCTCTACTCCCAGGATCAACGCCTCACGTGGCAGCTCGGCGCTAAGCGTCGTAAAGCTGTGCTTCAGGGCCGATTCAAAGAGGCTCTCAAGATCCTCGCGGAGGAAGAGCGCCTCACCCCCACGAACAAGGTCTCTCATGCGAACGCCGAGCGCTTGATCTATCGCGCCATGGGTAAGACTAAAGAGGAGATTCAGGTTCTCCGAAATCTCGTCGAATGGATTCCAGAGAGCGTGGTCCAGCTGGAGCGCTTGGGGCTTCGTCTGGCTGAATTGGGAACTGAGAACGACACGAAAGAAGCCCTTGAAATCTTAGGGCGGGTCCTCGAAAAGAAGCCTAGCCGCCATGACCTCAGGAAACTCATCGCAGCCATCGGGGAGGAGAGTGAGAATTACTGGTCAGCGTGGGATATCACGGCGGCGGACCTTCTAAAGATGAAGGTCAACCATAAGAGCTTCCCTAAGGCCTCGTCGATTTTGCTCTTTGATCAGGAAGTCACTAAGATCTTCGCTGATGGTTCGATCGATCAGGTCATCACACAGGCGTGGCGCATCCTCGATGACCGCGGCGTTGAGAGTCTCGGTGAGCGTCCTGAGCGGGGCGAGCTGATGGCGATCCAGACCATTCTCCCTGACGGAACTGTCTTGGAGCCGATTCGCACCTCTGGGGGCAACTATCAGATGCCTGGTTTGAAGGTTGGGGCCATTGTCTTTCATAAATATAGGTCGAATCGCGGGGCCCCGGGCTTTCAGTTCAGCTATGGTCCCTGGTGGTTTCAAGATCCGAATCAGGCCGAGCCCTATGCGCTGAGTCGCTGGATTCTCATTACTCCAGAGAATACGCCGTTTAAGATCGTCGAGCGCAACATGCCGGTTAAAGCGACCGTGCAGAAAGGTCAGGGATGGATCACTCGCATTTGGGAAACCCGCATGCTGGATCGGGTGAAGCCCGAGCCAAACATGCCCTCCAACGACGAGATCCTGCCCCATGTTCGTCTTTATGAGCCGAAAACTCTGACCCAGGTGATTCCCCTTTACAAGGATCTCCCCATTGGAAACTCGCTGGTCACGCCTTCCATTGCGCGGGCGGCCAAGAAAGCAACAAAAGGCGTGAAGGGGACCTTCGAGCAAGCCCTGGCGCTCTTCCGATTTGTTAAGGATGAGATCAAGCCGGGCTCGGGAGGCTCAGCAGCTCAGATTCTAGCGGCCAAGCGCGGCCGTTTCCTCGTGATCTATCGAGCGCTCTTGAAAGCTGCCAAGATCCCCTTTGATGATGCCGTGGCGGGTTTAAACCCTGCGGTTCAGGTCAACGTCGACTGGCATGCCCCCAGCTTCGGCCAATTCCAAACGCCGCTCATTCGTTTGAGTTTTGGAGATCGATCGATCTGGGTCGGAAATGAAGGCGGTCGCTACATGCCCTTTGGCGCTTTGCCCGAGCGACTTTGGGGGGCTTCAGTCTTACTGCTTGGGCCGGAGGGTGAAAGCCTTGAGACCTTGCCAGATGGTGGCGCCGAGCGTATTGGAAACGTCGTCGCATTGACGATCAAAATGGCCGCAAACGGCGCGGCGACTCTTCAGAGAGTCACAAAGGTCGTCAACTTTAGCTCTTTAGCGGTCAAAGAGGTCGTTGGGACGCTCTCCAAGGCTCAGCTGCAGAATTTCTTGCAACGACAGGCCAATGCGCAATTTCCTGGGGCTCAGGTGACTGCCTTTGAGTTCCAAAAGACCAAGGTTCCGGAGGCGCCGTTCACCACCGCAGAGACGATTCAGGTGAAAAATTTCGCTCGAAAACGCGGAGATGGTCAGCTCATATTGCCGATGGGGTTGGCTCCGGTGAGCCTGAGTGAAACTTTCGGGGGGCCTCCTACGCGACGCTTTGATATTGTTTTACGGAACTGGTTGAACTTTCACGATAAAATAGAAATATATCCGGGAAAACTGAGTGTTTCTGCCCTTCCCAAGAGCATTTTTATTAAAAAACAGTTCGCCTCGTACTCATTGACCTTTCGTCGCAAGGGCGAAATCATTATCATTGAGCGCCATTTAGTATTTCCACCAGGTCGTATACCGGTGAAGAAATACGGAGAATTTCTCCGTTTTTTAGAGGCCATCGATACGGCAGAACAAAGCTACTTGGTCGTTGAAAATAGGCCTTAAATTGGAGCGTGCATGGCTTGGAAAGTCCTTAAGAAACTCGATGAACAAGATTTGAACCTGTTCGTCGAGTGTGATGGTCGAATGACCTACGCCTCAGATAGAAATGGTTTAAAGCCGCTTCTAAGAGGAGTGACAGAGTTTCCCGAGGCCTTTATCAAGGGTTTTGTCGCGGATCGTTATGTCGGTTTGGCTGCGTCCTATTTGCTCGCTCACGGTCGAGTGGAGGAAATCGAGGCGAAGTTCATCACAGACGAAGCCTGTGAATTCCTGGATAAATACCAAATCAAATACAAGTTTCAGAAGAAGCTCCCTAAAATTTTGAACGCTCGCAAAAAGGCTGAGTGCCCCATGGAAATCATGGCCCGAAATTCCGGCGGAGTGATTTTGTTTGTAGAAGCGTTGAAGCGTCAGCTCATGCAGGGCACCTAAATCTTGTAGGAGAGGAAGTCATGGCTGACCCGAATTACAAGGTCACCGGTCAAGCTCAGGGTCGTTACTATGTTGATGATAACTGCATAGATTGTGACCTCTGTCGTTCCACAGCAAACCTCTTCTTTGACCGAAACGACGACCTTTACGTCTCGTTCGTGATAAAACAGCCGAAGACTGCTCAAGAAGTTGAACGTTGTGAGAGAGCCCTCAGAGAATGTCCGGTTGACGCCATCGGAAGCGATGGGCTAAGCGTTTAGATCTGAATTAAAAGTACGTTGGAGGATATAGAGAAGATGAGTTTGCAAAATAAAGTCGCGATCGTTACCGGTGGTGGCAAGGGAATTGGCCAGACAATCGCCTTTAAGCTCGCCGCAGCCGGAGTCCGGGTCGTGGTTTGCTCACGCACACAGAAGGACATCGACCACACCGCAGGCGTAATCCAGGAACAAGGCGGCCAAGCCGCGGCCATCTGCGCAGACGTCTCCAAAGAGGAAGACGTCGCTCGCGTTATTGAAGGCACCATTAAAGTCTTCGGCCCCCCAACACTCCTCGTCAACAACGCCGGAAACTACATTTACAAGTCGGTTGGTGAGTGCAGTCTAGAAGACTGGAACAAGAGCATTCACGTCGCCCTGACCGCTCCTTTCCTCTTCATCCGCGGCTGCTTGCCCCACATGAAAGAGGCTGGTTACGGACGTATCGTCAACGTGTCCTCGCTCTTCGCTGTGAATCCACACACTAAGAACTTGTCGGGCTATTGCGCTGCGAAGTCGGGCTTGATTGGCCTCACAAAGCAGTTGAGCTATGAGCTTCGCGGAGACCACATCAATATCAACGCGGTCTGCCCAGGCGCCGTCAACAAAGACGATGACGACCTCGAAAAAGATCGCTATAAATTCGGTGAGCACCTTCTCCGCCGCGACGTCGCTGAGTCCGTCCAATTTCTGCTCTCCGACGCGGCCTCTCAAATCTCCGGAGCGGTCCTCGATATCGCCGGAGGAACGGGATTTGAGACGAAGGTTCACGCGATGTGAACTCGGTCGCTCTCCCAGTGCCTGAAAATCAAAGAAAAGCCACGACTCGATCGCTCGCGTTGTGGATTTTCATCTTTTTTCAGGCCATCTTCCTCTTATCAAGCTCTGGGAGAGTACGGATCGCCGATGAGCAAGAGCTGTTCTTCCAAACTCAGAGCTTGGTCGAGCGGGGAGAGCTGGCCGTCCCCCAAGCGGCAAAACTCGGTCTGTTCTTTGGGAAGAAGGGGAAGAACGGCAAAGCTTACGCCCCCTACGGCCCCGGCACCGCTTTCTTCGCGATTCCCCACTACCTCGCGGGTAAGGCGCTCGTTTCTGTTTACGGAGTCCCTGACAACACCCCTGCCCGATTCTATGTGCTCTCGACGATCACAACCCTCGCGACCTCAACCCTGGGCGCGCTCACGGTCACCCTATTTTTCTTAATTGTCTGGGAAATGACCGGCTCAAGATGGAGAGCTTGGCGCTGGGCCCTTGCCTTTGGCCTGGGCTCTTACTTCTGGAGCTACGCGACTTGCTTCTACGGCGAGGCCATGACAACGCTATGCTTTACGGCCTTCTGTTACTGTTTCTTACCCGGCGCATCTCGCCTTCGTCAACGCCTGGGGCTCCTGGCCTATTTGGCGGCCATACTCTGTAAAGCGCCTCTTGTGATCTATGCCCCGGCCTTGGGCTTTTGGGCGGTCTTTCAAGGTCGGTCTCAATCGCCAATGCCAACTCTCTTCCAGGTCGCGGGGATTACGATTCTTGGTGGTCTTGTTCATATGGGCTGGAATTATGCTCGCTTCGGCGATGCTTTTGAGTTTGGCTATAACTGGAGCGAAACGATCAGAGGAGAACCGAAGGCCTTTGGCAATTCCTTCTTTACCGGCTTCTTTGGCCTAACGATAAGCCCGGGAAAAGGGTTGCTCATCTTCGCTCCCTTCACCGCGCTATCATTATTTCGGGCCCGAAACATGTACAAGGAGTCGCGAGGAAGCGCGCTAAGCCTCCTGGGGCTGACTTTAACTGGGCTAGTCTTCTACTCGAACTACGTCTTTTGGGCTGGAGGTTACTGTGTCGGACCGCGCCACTTGTTACCGATCCTGCCATTTTTCGCGCTCCCTGCTCTTTGTCGAAGAGGGGAAGGAGAAATTGAGAGGCCAGCTCGTCGAGTGAAGTATGCCTTTCTTGCCTTGGCCATAGTTTTTCAGGCCTTGCTCGTCCAGGTCTCATTTTTGGAGGACCAAGCGATCTCTAGAAATCATCGGGACAGCGCTTACTATTCCTGGGATAACGATGCAGTCGGGATCCCCCACAACCAGTATCGGCTGACTTACTGTCCAGCTTTAACTTACCCCCCACGATTTTGGCGCGGTCTCACCGAGGTCGCCGGGGCCTCAGAGCTTCAGCCTCCAGGCTTCGGCCTCGACCATTGGTATTTGTTTCTCTACAAGATCCACGGCGTCCAATCAAAGGGGGACTCCCCGTCGTCAACTCCGATGGGGTGGATCAGCATCGTCCTCACTCTGACGGCGTTTTTACTTATTCTCAGTGGCATCAAGATTAAATACGCTTTGAAAGAAGCTGAGAACGTTAAGATAGAGGATCCGGAAGAAACAACAGCTAGCTAGACTATGTCTATTCACTTCGTCTGCCTAAACTGCGAACACGAAATGCTCACTGCCACGGTTAATATGGGTCGAGGAGCCCCATGCCCGAAGTGCATGACTCCGATCCGTGTGCCGGCGAAGGCGGATCTTGAAGGGCCAGACAGCTTCCTCTCTCCGGTCCACGAACCTTCGTCTGACATTGTGGACCTTCAAGAGTCCAACTACAGCTCGCGAGAGTCCAGGTCGTCACGAGAGTCCAACTATCCACCTATAGAATCCAAATACAGGTCCCCGCTGGACCAAGATGAGAGCGTCGCGGCAGACCTCGTCCAAACGATGCGAGTCGATACGGCACCGCCTTCAGTGGAGATGCCGGCGCAAGATGAGAAACCATTCATCCAAGCCATTGAGGTCTCCCAGAAGATCATTTTAGAGTCGCTCAGGGAGAACAACGCGGCGCTCGCGAATAAGCGATTTCGAGACTACGAACTAGGCCAAGAGATCAATCGTGGCGGCATGGGGGTGATCTATAGCGCGAAGCAGAGAGAGACGGGGCGAGCGGTCGCGATCAAATTCATGCTTCAAGATGAGAGTGATCCGTTTCTTATCAAGCGCTTCCGACAAGAAGCCAAGGCCCTGTCGAAGCTGATCCACCCAAACATCGTATCGATCGTCGAGTTTGGCGAAGATCACGATATACCGTTCATTGTCATGGAGTTGATCGATGGAATCACTTTAGAAGAGAAGATGCGTGAGCTAAAAGACCCAAAAACAGGAGCCTATCAAGTCTCCGATGATTTGGTGTCGACGATCTTTGCGCCGCTCTCTGAGGCGCTAACTCTTTGCCATGAGCATGGCATTATTCACCGAGATTTGAAGCCGGACAACATCATATTAGAGGCTAAGACTCTGCGCCCAGTGCTGATAGACTTCGGCTTGGTCACCTACGATCCAGAGCATTACACGACCCGCATGACCACCTTCTATGAAAACATCACCGGCAGCGATCAGCTCGTCGGAACTCCTGCCTTCATGAGTCCCGAGCAAATCGACGCCGTCGCTTATGGTCCCATCACGACCGCGAGCGATGTCTGGAGTTTGCTCACCTGCCTCTTCACTTTCACCACTGGCTCCTTGCCCTACGACTTCAAATCTCTCCCAGAGCTGTTAATGAGCCTCACTTCCCGCCCCCCAGATCTCCCGTCGACCCGTGATCCTTCAACGGCTCCTTGGATCGACGACCTCTGCCGCCGCGGTTTCCACCTTGATCCGAGCCAGCGGCCGAATATGCGAGATCTCTCAAAGTATCTCTGGGCCAAGCGTGTCCCCGAAGACCATCAATCCACCGTTGTGCCGGCCGTCTCGGATACCGATGCTGATGCTCCGACCCGGCTCGAAACCCAACAGGACGCCGAGCCTATCGATACAGGCTCTCAAAAAGGCCGCCGCTGGGGACTGGTGGCGTTGCTCGTCGTAATCATTGGCATGTTCTCGGTCGTGCTCTTTGCCCTTGGCCAACGTTACTACCGTCAGGAGACCTTAAGAAAACAATACTTCAAGGCCTTCGACTCCGGCGATTGGCGAACTGCCTCTAAGACCCTAGGAGACTTGGTCTTAGACGATCCGGGGAATCCGTTTTACGCCGACCAGTTTGTGATCGTCTCGGGTCGGCTTGCCCTGCTTGAGAGCCGTGAGCAGGTCGCAGAGTATCAGCAACGGGCCAAGAAATCGACGGACCCCAAGGATCAGGATGAATTGTTGGCCCTGGCCTTCCAAAGAGCAGGGGCCAACTTCGATCTATACAGCGAGGTCTTCCAGTCGACGGCGGAGATGGCCCGGGATCTTCAGCTAAGCGGAGATCCTCAGTCGCACAAACGATTCATAAAGAGACTGTACGAGAGCTCTGAGAAAGGTGACCGTTTTACAAAGCTCTCCTTAGCCCAGCGCCTCACGCTCTGCGACCATGTCGACCTCATCAAATCGTCTTCAGCCAAGACGCTGCGACTCTATCAGAGCATCGTGAAGCAGGATGCGAGTTCATGGGAGGCCTCTTATGCTCAAGGAAAAATTCAAGAGTTTAGAGGTCGGTGGCAGCAAGCTAAAGGTCACTATAAATCCGCGCTGTCCCAGAACAGAAGAAGCCTGAGGGCTCTGACAGCCCTGGCCTTATTGCAATTCAAAAGTCGAGACTTCGTCGAAGCGCAAGCCCTAACACAGCGGGCCCTCAACCTGAATAAGGACCACACCGATTCCCTTGTGCTACGCGCCCAAATTCGAATGGCTCAGGAAGACTATCTGTTCGCGAAGGAGGACCTAGACCGGGCCATAAAGGCCAACAAGGGACACGCCCGAGCCCGAGGATTGCTCGCTCAATGGTTTTTGGAACAGAAGAAGCCAAAAGAAGCCCTCGCAATTGCGAATGAGGCCCTCGCTCTTGATAGCGCTTGCCCCGAGGCCTATCTGGCCAAGGCCCAATATTTCGTCGAGGTTCCCAAGGACATGGACAAGGCGCTCTCTCAATGCAGGCTGGCCGCGCTTCATGCTCCGAAGAGCCCACTCACTCATTATTGGAGAGGTCGAGTTTATCAGGAGCGGAAGCAAAGAGATCTGGCGATTCAAGCCTACAGCGACTGTCTAAAACTCGATCCCTATCATTGGCGAGCCTATTGCAATCGCGGGACTCTTCATCGCTTAGCCCGCCGCTTCCCTCAGGCTTTATCCGACTTGAATCAGGCCATTTACCTTCAACCCAGGAACGCCCTCGTGATTCTCCAAAGGTCGAAGATTCTGTGGATTCAACTTCGCGCAGAGAAGATCGACTACACACACGATCGCTGGAAGGTCGTCATTGATGAGCTTGGAAAAGTCTTAAAGATCAACAGTCGTTCGGCCTCTGCCTATGGACGGCGGGCTTTCCTCAATCGCCGTCGAGGCAAGAGTCAGGAAGCGATCGCCGACTATGATCGCGCCGTCGCGCTGAAAACAGACGATCAGTATTTGTGGGCTGGGTATCGGGGCTTGCTCTACGCTGAGCTCGAAGACTATGAGAAAGCCATGGCTGATTTCAATCGATACTTCGAGAAGGCCATCCCAACCCACGGCCTCTACAATAAGATCCGAAAGCTTCGCCAACAGTGTCAGCGCAAGATTGAAAAGAGGCAATAAGCATTGAGACCAAGATCCTTCCTCGACTTTGCCCTCGGCATCATCTTCGGCCTCGTCCTCGCCATCCCCGTCCGCGCTCAACTTCGTCCAAGTGGACAAAAGGAAGTCCTCCAGGAGCTTCCGGCAGAAGAGCTTAGCCAGAAGATTGAGAGCTCCGCGACAAGCCTCTCAGAGCCCACCAAGACCCTCGAAGCCCGAATTCTCTACTACTTCCGCGATAGCATCCTCGCGGAAACAAAGAGCTACAGCGAGAAGGAAGCGGCGAGCATCAACAGCTTCCTATCACGCTGGCTGGAGAACGATCGGGGTCCTGCAAAATCTCTGAGTTTTGAATTGAAACTGAAGCTTCGATTCCCGAGTGACTGGACCATTGACGAGATTGAGCAAGGTCGAAAATTTGAACTGACTTCTGATGACAAGCTGGTTCGTGGAATTGCTTTCACGGCGCTCCAAAAGAACGCGACGAAAGCTCAATTGTTGAATGATTATATGACGTCCGTGAAGGCCAAGCTGTCGAGCTCGGCGTTTCAGATCCTCAAGGGGGATTCCACCGTTCCCAAGGATTGGAGCGGGACCAGCTACACTTGGTTGACTCGCGTAAAACTAGGGGATCACTGGCTCTATCAACGGCGTACTGTGGTCTTCACCAGTGACACAGTGATTGTCCTCAGCCTCGCGAGCTGGCAAAAGATCTTCGAGACCTGGGATCCGTTCTTCCAGCATCTCAGCAAAGACCTGGCGATTCAGGCCTTCGAGAAGAAGTGAGTCTGGAAGCGACCCAGTCCATTCTTCCCCGTTTAGGAGAGGGTCCAAGTGGAGCCTGGCAAAGCATGAGAATCTCCGCAAAGCTAGATTCTATCTCCTCTCCCTCTGGGAGAGGACTCAAGGTGAGGGCGCTTTAGGTGTGGACAGATACCAACTTCTTCCATCGATGAGATTCAACGCCTCGGCCATCTCTTAATCCAAAGCCACAAATAGCATAGCCCTCACCCAGCCCTCTCTCAGAAGGAAAGGGAGCAGTATGCAAGGCTTCCGAGAGCAAGCGATCTAGTCCATTTTTATTGCTTGAGGAGACTATTGAATCGAGTCCCTTAGGCGCCATCAAAAAGAAACAAATTAGCTTCCTCGCCTCACCGGGAGAGGATAGAGGCTAGGAAGTATTGAGATAATTTTCTCAACAAATGCCCCCCTCACCTGAGCCTCTCCCACGGTGGGGAGAGGAATAGACAATTCTCTTTTTGAATGCGAAAGCAGTTTGGCGAATCTTCTCTAGACAAAAGCTGTCCGATTGTTGAAGAAAGCAGATTTAGGGAATAGCTCAGGTCTCAATAGTAATTCTGAGCACAGCGAGTTGCTGCCTCGACGAGAGCGTCAAAATCACACTGATAGAAGCCTGAACCACTAAAACTGTTTATTTCCAAGATATGAAGCTTATCCCCGCTTTCACAGATATCCATAATGAAAAGCGGATCTGGTCGCCAGGTAACAGTGGATAGAACCTTTTCAATAAAGCGAATCACTTCATCAGGCGCTCCTCGCTGAACCGCAAGACCCCCAGCATCAATATACTGGCTCACTGCTATGACATGACCATTTGCAATGACCGCCCTCCACTCACGCTTTATTCCCTGTGGTTCTGCAAGGAGTACGAGGGTTCGAGGATTGTATAGAGTCGCTGCTAAGTCGCCTTTAAATGAGGCGCGAGTTGCGAGTTTTCCAGTAAATATCTTCTCGACGGAGGATGGTCGAATGAAGACTTCTTCTCCGTTGCCAGGGTTTTTGAAAAGGCGTTCTTTGTGGCGTATCGCTTCTACCCCAGGAAGCAAGGTATAGTTCTGATTCAGCAAATATGGGCCAAAGAACGCGTAGTAGCTGGAGCATTCGAGCTTATCCTGATTGCACCAAGGACCCGGCGTCCAACGTCGGGTCTTCTGAATATGCTGGATGAGTGGATGCGAGGCTAAGACTATGACCGGGGCCTCGTATGGAAGATGCTCTGCACCAAGAATGACAACCGTGCGAGGTTGCTCGCGGTAGACC
>JARGOJ010001053.1 GCA_029210225.1 Planctomycetota bacterium | reverse complement strand
GTCGCACGGTCCGTTCGAGAATTAAAAGACAACGCTTACGCCATTGGATTTCGATTTATAGAGATTGACCCGGATTCCCGTGACGCGATCGATCTTCATTTACAATTAAACAGACATTTATAGATTCATTTTAGAATACTCAGGAGGCGCGATGCCACCCCTTTGGACATTCGCAGTCGTTTGGCTGCTCCTCATGAACTTCATTGCCTTCGTCGCTATTTGGAGAGACAAGCGGCGTGCGGAAAAAGGTCAATGGCGCATTCGTGAGCGAACCCTGTTCACCTTTGGTGCACTCGGAGGAATCTGGGGCATGATGTTTGGGATGCGTCAATTCCGACACAAGACAAAGAAGCTGTCTTTTCTCCTCGTCACGGGACTGCTCTTTTTACTCAATTTGGGATATTACTTTGGCACCTACAAGCTGTGGGAGTCTCTCTCGACCAATTCCTGAACGGGAGGGTGGCTCCGATGATTAGCGAGCACTCGTCCATTTGAGAATTGAGGTCCGTTGACCGGCCACTATATCGACAGAAGCTCGCGTAGCTTGACGATGAGCTGACTGGCTTTATAGGGCTTTTTGAGGAAGCGACAGAGCTTTCTGTCAGAGAAGCGAGTAGCCAGCTCCTGCTCGTTGTATCCGCTCGATAGGAGAATTGGGATCGTTTCGTCGATTTTACGTAGCTCCCGATAGGTCGCCGGTCCATCCATTCGAGGCATGACGAAATCAAGAATCACACAGATAATCTCCTCCTGACGAAGACGAAAGATATCTAATCCGTCCACGCCATCTGCGGCCGTCAGGACTTGGAAACCAGCGCCTTCGAGCATCAAACGGCCGACTGAGAGCATGGTTTCATCGTCGTCAACGAGCAAGATCACTCCGCTGCCCCGCCAATTCTTGTCACATTCCTCTTCGTTCATCAAGGTCTCGGGGGCTTGATCAGTGGATGGGAAGAACACTTTAAATGTGCTTCCCTCACCGAGCACTGAATCGACTTTGATGGCGCCCTTGTGGCTCCGAGTGATACCCATCACCGCAGCCAAACCAAGACCGCGGCCAGTAAATTTCGTGGTAAAGAACGGATCGAAGATCTTCTCGCGAGCTTCAGCGCTCATTCCTTCCCCGGAATCGGAGACCTCCAGATAGACATATTGACCTTCTGGAATATCCTCTTCATTGAGATAAGTCCCTTTCAGATAATTCTGATCGCAGCTCATTACTCCGGTCCGCAGTGAAATGACACCTTGCTTTTCACCGATCGCCTCAGAGGCGTTGATTACTAAGTTCATAACGACCTGACGCAATTGAGTTGCATCTGCTTCAATGGCAGGCAAGTGACTAGAAAAACTGGATTTGAGCTCGGCGTTTTTTGATGTAGAGATCTCCAATAAATGGTAAATGTCCCTAATCAATGCATTGAGGTCGACAGCCTGGACCTCAAACTTTCCCTTCCCTGCGTAGGCAAGCATTTGATCGCATAGCTCCGCCGCTCGCTTTCCACTTTTAACAATCTCCTCAATCATCTCTTGAGCCGGTGAGAACTTGGGCAAGAGGTCTTGGGCGAGGTCGGCATATCCAAGCACGCCGACAAGCAAGTTATTGAAATCATGGGCGATGCCCCCGGCTAGAACTCCTAAGCTCTCGAACTTTTGCGTGGCCAAGATCTTCTCCTCGAATCGACGGCGTTCTTGCATTGTGCGGACTCGCAGTTCGAGTTCGTGCTGTTTTTTCTCAGCCTCTCTGAGCGCCGTGATATCGCGGGAGATTCCCATGACCCCTATGACTTGTCCCGAGGCGTCGTGCATGGGCGCTTTCACGCTACTCCAGAGCTTCTGTTCCTCTCCAACTCTGGTGATTTCTTCGAGCGAAATGGCTTTTCCTGAATTCATGATTTCCTGATCACGATTCATGAGTTCTTCGGCAACCTCCGGGTTAAACAACGCTGTGTCATTTTTCCCGAGAAGCTCTTCCGCTGATTTACCGACAGCTTTCGCCGTCGCGGAATTGAGAAAAAGATAGTGTCCCTCACGGTCTTTACCGAAAACAGCGTCCGTCGTCCCTTCGATGATGGCTTCGAGTATGCAGCGAATCCGAACTCTCTCGGTGATGTCCTGGACGACTCCGCTAATCCCCGTGATTTTGCCCTCAGTGTCAAACACCGGGGTATTACTTACGAGGTAATTGCGAGTCACCCCTGGATGAGCCGCTGTCTGAATGTTGACAGCTTGCTCCAAGACGGGCTCACCGGTCTCCAAAATCTTGCGCAGAATTGGTTCCAAGATTGGTTTGAGCCCTGGAACTACTTCGTCGAGTGTCCGACCAATGTGCTCTTTTACTGAGCGCCCGTTGAGCGCCGCCAGCCATTCGTTGATATGGAGGTAGCGAAGGTCCCGATCGAAGTAGCAAAGTCCTATGGGAACTTGACTATATAGATTGTTTTGGTCGCCAGATATAGGTTGTAACATGTTGTTTTTGAGGAGAGCAGGTTCCTCACCTTAAGTTGGATCATTGAATGAGTATGAGTTTACTCGATTTAGGTGGTTGATAAAACCAGCAGGTCCAGCAAAACGCTTCAACTCTTCTCCCAGATTGCTCGACGCTCTTCCTAGCGGCGTGAGTCACATTCGGTGTTATTCAATGAAACAAGACCTTCTTTGAGCTTGAACAAGACAGTCCCGTCATAAACGCTAAGACCTCGTGTTTGTTCGCTTCGAGGTCCTTGTCGATCTTCAAGAGCTTGCCCAATGTATACAGCGCAAGTCGCACCGTTTGTAAGGACAGCAATTGATTGAGGCTCATTGGGCTATTTCGAGAGGGATTGTGCGGATTCATATCTTTTTTAAGGAGTTTTCGGACAGCGCCCAGATCCTTTGCAATGGAGACAATCTTTTGCGTTTCGTCCGTTTTCACAGTGCTCACAGTTCTCCTCGAAGACTTTTTTCCCATGACACTGATAGCAATTCGATTGCCCTTTTCCTTTGCAGGACGGGCAGGATCGCTTTAAGCGTCCCTGCCCCTTACAGGAGGAACAGGGAGTCTGTCCTTTGCCTAGACAGTCTTTGCAAGCGAGTGTTTGCTGCCCGGAGGCTTGGCAACTTTGGCAGTCAGCCTTCTTCAATCCACGGC
>JARGOJ010001052.1 GCA_029210225.1 Planctomycetota bacterium | reverse complement strand
TTTCTCCCGTTAAGAGATGCTCCAAGGCTTCTTTTAGATAATGGCGGGAGGCTTTGTTTTGGGCAAAACCGATGCCGTATTGATCGTCGATTGCGCCACGATAAACGAGGGTTCTAGCGCTGTCGAGAACAAAGACGTCGGTCGTTCGCTGTCCGGCGAGCGTCTTCGCAAAAACGCGCTTCTTATCCACTACATAACGTTGGGAGAGCCCGTATTTCTTGACCTCGGCCTTCATAGCGTCTGGAGTATCGGCTTCGCCGACATTCACATAGAGGAAGGCTATGTCTTTTTTGACGTATTCTTTCGAGATGCTCTCGATACGGGGAGAATATTTTTTTGACAAGGGGCAACCGACCGTGCGGAGCGCAATAACGAGGGCCTTCTTCCCGGAGAAGTCAGAGAGCTTGCCGGTTTTGCCTTCCAAATCGGTGAACGAGAGATCCTCGATCAACTGCCCGATTCGAAAATTTCGGTGGTCAACGGCCGTCACGGCTTCGACGGCGTTGCCGAACTTCTTCTTGTCGGCGTCATCAGACGCGACGGGGGATAAAGGCCCATTCAGCAAAAGTCCCAGAACAGCCAATGCTCCTAAAGGCCACATGCGTTGTAGCTTTGCAGAGGTCCACGTCATCTCATTCCCTTTCACTGGAAGAATCCCGCCAATCGTAAGTCGTGGAAAAACAACTTCTCTAGCGTCTCGTCATCACGAGATAGTACATAACCAATACTGTGCTTACGACAAAATGTTTGGATATCGGCGAGATAGCTTTCGACTTTTTGGCGATAAAGACGAATCGCGCTGCGGTCTAAAGTCAGGGATAGGTTCTCGCCGCTCTCCACACACTTCAAATCGTGATCTCCGGAGAGTTGTGGATCTAACTCTTCTTCGCTGAGGGTGTGAATGACGAGAGGTTCATACCTCGTATAACGAAGCCGCTTTAGCGCCTCTTCATATCCCGCCTTATCCAAGAGGTCGGAAATCACAACAACCAAGCCCGGTTTCGCTCCCCGTGCGCAAAATCGTCGAGACATCTCCCCCAACCCCGTTTGCCCGCTGCCTTCCAATGATCTGAGGAAATCTAGGATGCTTGGGTAACTTCGTCGGCCCCGTAATGGTCCCAGCTCGCGTCCAAGGCGCCCCCCCGTGAAGAGGCGAAGACGGACGCGATCTCCTGAAGACAAAGCGATATAGAGCAAGGCCGCCGTCACTTGCCGGGCGTGGTCGAATTTCTTGCCCACCCCCATGGAGGCGCTGCAATCTAAAAGGACGTGGACGTTGAGGTCTTGCTCCGCGCTCGTTTCTTTGAGGAAGAGCTCCCCGAGGCGGGCGTAGGCGAGCCAATCAATACGGCGGATGTCATCACCCGCGTGATAGTGCTTATGCTCTGAGAATTCAGGAGACTGGCCCCGGCGCCGACTTCGGCGATCACCCCGTCCCAGGCTTCGAAAATGCCCGTTGACCCGCAGGGTTAGCTGCTCAAGGCGCCTTAAAAACTGACTGTCAAAGACATCACTCAAAGCTACAGGCCTCTAGAGCGCAGGGCGCAAATCAGAAAAAACAAAGAAAGGCGAAGACCAAGGGCCTCGCCTTCGTTCCCTTTAGGGGCGCTGTTTTCCCGAATCAGGCTTAGATGCCTTCTTTTAATCGGGCACCCAGTGCATTGTCGAGTTGAGCGACTCGCTCGATCTTCTCAATCGTCTTCGTGAAATCGTACTCGACGCGGCGCCAACGAACAACATCGTCGTCGACAACCACATAACAAGAGCGGTTGTCTCTGTCGCGAGGTTGACCACCAGAGCCAATGTTCACAATGACTTTGACGTCGTTCTTGCTAAGGTCCCACTCATAGTTCAACTCTTCAGCTGTCGCTGTGTCGTACTCAGAAGTGATGACGCAAGGCAGGTGAGTATGACCGACAAAGAGCGCCTTATCGAAGGAAGCGAAGATCTCTTCGAACTTTTCGTTAGGGCCAAAGCCGATTTCCGTCGCGAGGATGTACTCGTTGGTAGGGTCACGAGGGCTTCCGTGAATGAACAAGTATCCGTATTCTTCGTGGCGAAGCTCAAGGTTGGTGAGAAACTCCCAACGCTTCCGAACGGCTGAACCAGAGAAGAAACCTGGCTTCAACTGATCGCGAGTCCAGTCGATGGCTTTTTGAGCGCGCATATTGAATGCGTAGGCCCCATGCACAAGCGCTTCATCATGATTCCCTTTAAGGCAAACCTTACTGCGGTTCATCATGAGGTCGGTGCATTCCACCGGATTTGGGCCGTAACCAACCACATCACCGAGACAAATGATGTCGGTGATACCCTGGCTATCAATATCAGCGAGGACGTTTGTCAACGCTTCGATATTGGAATGAATGTCTGAAAGAACTGCAAAAGCCACAACTTACTCCCACAGAGTTTATCTATTTACATGCTATTAGGTCGAACGTGACCGAGGGATTGGCTCAAATTATAGGGGGGAGATCAAACTCAGTCAAGCTAAGGACATGAGACAAGCGACTGGGATTTACTTTTCATGGGCTTTCAATAAACCGCAAGGGCCGCGTATCCAACCACTGGAGCCGTCTGGTCGTTTCCACTCTTAGACGTATCATGGCAAAGAACCTTGACATTGTTCGCGCCAAAGCGCAGGCAACTCTTCAACATGACCGCCACCGGGCCCCGACCACACATCGTGATTTCTTCTCGGGCGCAGATATCCAGCAATCCTTCACTGTCAAATTCCTCTATTTTCTCCAAGGCTTTTTTGTCTTTTTGGAACACGATCTCCCTGGGCTCATAGTGCGTCATGTCACTCGACGCCACCAATAAGCTCTCCGATCCAAGAGTCTCCGCCAAAGCCTCTCCCAGGCGCTCAAGCTTTCCAATATTCAAGGTCCCGACCGAAATCGCAACAATCTTCACCTTTGGATTGCACACCTGCAAGAATGGTAACTGCAGCTCGATAGCGTGTTCCTCACTGTGCGCTTCCGTGTCTAATTCAGCCCCGGGGCAAGCGTCAACAATCGCCTCACTCAGCGCCCTATCGATGGGGATTTCACCAAGGGGCGTCTCCCAAGAATCATGAGCCGCCACAGCAAAGGCAGGACGATGGGGGCGCCGGTCGCGATGATTG
>JARGOJ010001051.1 GCA_029210225.1 Planctomycetota bacterium | reverse complement strand
CAATTATGACGACGAGCATTGGCAATCTTTTTGAATTTCTGGTGCTATTGAGCGGTCTCAACTCTGATTCTCAATCCAAATTTAGAACAGGTTCCCTGATGAAGATGAATAAGTTGCTCAGCGTCCTCTCCCTCGCCGCCTTCGTTGCTCTGCCCCTGCAAAGCCACGCTCAGGATATCCCAACGGTCACGATGAAACAGACCGTCCCTGCGGTTGGGTCGAAATGGACTGTGAAGGACACCCTTGATATCAAAATGGATATCGAGGTCGCCATGAACGGCAAAACCGTCCAATCAATGAAGCAAAAGTCGAAAGAGAGCAAAGAGTGGACGATTGAGGTCCTCGCGGTCTCGAAAACACAGGTCACCAAAATTAAGGTCGCCTTCAAAGACGTGGTCGAGAATGAAACAGGCCCGGACGGCGCTCAGAAATCCGTCAGCCCCATCAGCAACAAGACCCTCATCGTCGAGAAAACCGATGATAAAGCCAAGGTCACCGACGAAGCAGGAAAAGCCGTCAGCGACGAGATCGCCGCAGCCGCCAGCGCTGAAGTCGACGACGTCTTTAAGGAAGATCAGGGCAACGTCCAAAAGCTGCTCCCCAAACGCGCTCTCAAGCTCGGCGAGACCTTCAAGGTCAAGCCCGAAGCCGCCAAAGAGTTCTTCGGCGACAGCGACATGAAAGACGCCAAGCTAACCCTCACCCTCAAGGAAACACGGATCGTCGACAAGGTTCTCTGCGCCGTCTTTGTCATCGCTATGGAAGGCGGCAGCGGCCCCAAAGAAGTGCCGCAAATGAGCATGAAAGCCACAGGCGAGCTGATCCTTGAAGTCGCTACGAGCTGGCCCAGAAAAATGACCATGGCTGGTCCTATGACTATGAAAGGCACCGAGAAGCAAGCGGACGGAAGTGTCATCTCCTTCAAAGGCGCTGGAAGTATAGCCGGCAATAAGACCGCTGTTCACAGCAAAAAGTGAAGCGCCATCTTACTCAACGACTCAGGGACGACCGCGCCTTCGCGTCAAGTCCAATGCTATCGGGGGCCCGTCCTTCTTTGAGATAGGCGGCCCCCAAACCGGCGATCATCATGGCGTTGTCAGTGCAGAGCTTTAAGGGCGGCACAACGACTTTAATCCGCCGCTTCTCACCCCGCTCCTGAAGCCGCTCTCTGAGCCGTGAATTCGCCGCAACGCCCCCACAGACAATGAGCGTTTTTAGCTTCTCCGCTTCCAAAGCTTTAAAGGTCTTAGAGATAAGGGCGTCGACCACGGCCTCTTGAAAGGACGCGGCGACATCTGGGACGCTGTAGTTCTCCAAATTGATGTCACTTCGCAGGCCATCCTGGCCCTTCAAAGTGTAGAGCACTGAGGTCTTCAGACCACTGAAAGAGAAGTGCAAGGGCTTCTTCTTCACCTGTCCCCGAGGAAATTTGAAGGCCTTTGGGTTCCCGGTCTCCGCCGCTTTTTGAACCGATGGTCCGCCGGGATAAGACAGCTTTAACAGCGCCGCGACCTTGTCGAAGGCCTCCCCCGCCGCGTCATCCACCGTGCGACTGATCATTGTAATTTGCCCAAGGCCGTCATAGCGGTAAAGCGCTGTGTGGCCCCCAGACACGACCAAAGCCATAAGCGGCCAGGTCAGGCTCGGGTCTTGCATAAAGCCCGACCAAATATGTCCCTCGATATGGTCGATGCCGTAGAGGGGAAGCCCGGTTGAAAGACTTAATCCTTCAGCAAAAGACACACCCACAAGTAAAGAGCCGATCAAACCAGGCATCTGAGTGACCGCAATAGTGGAGATATCCTTCAACTCAAGCTCAGCGTCTTTCAACGCCTTGGTCACAACCCCACCAATGGCCTCGGTGTGCATCCGCGCTGCCAAATCTGGCACCACCCCACCAAACTCTGCGTGAGCTTCCACCTGAGTCGCCACCACGCTGCTGAGAACGTTCTGATCTTCATCAACCACCGCTGCGGCTGTTTCATCGCAGGAACTCTCAATACCAAGCACCAACTTTGTCACTGCTTCTCCTTCGCCTTCGCCTGCTCAGTCGGGGCGCTCTTCTTTGTCTTTTCCGAGGATTTCTCCGGAGGCACAGCGCCTTCAGGAATCAGCGGCGCCTTCTTGGTCAAGACCTTGGCTAAATGCGCCACCGCAGCCTCCACGACGGGGTCCTTAAACTCTTCCACTTTGTCTTTGTCAGAGAGCTTCTTACCCGCCCGCTCTTTCAAAGACAAGACATAGCGCTTGTTTTGATACTCCGCGAGCTTCGCCTTCTGCTCCAAGGTCAACGGCACCTTGATATCTGGCACGAGGCCCCATTCATCCTCGGGCTTCGAGTCTTTCCGACGGTGAATGCGACGCCCGCTCGGCGTGTAATAGTAAGCCGTCGTCAACTTCAATAGCGTCTTCCCATCCATGAGGTCAATCACGCTCTGCACGCTACCCTTGCCGTAACTTCTCATGCCGACAAGCACCGCTTGCTGGTGATCACGCAAGGCCCCCGCGAGGATCTCACTGGCGCTCGCGCTCCCCTCGTCAATAAGAACAGCCACCGGCATATCCTCGAAATAAGGGTCGTCCTCGGAATACATAGGGACATCTTCTTTATCTCGCGACTTCGTCCGAACGATCAATTTCTCCTTCGCCAAAAAGAAGTCGCAGATCTTCGTCGCGGTTCGCAATAGCCCGCCTGGGTTAGTTCTCAAGTCTAAGATCACCGACTTCGCGCCCTGCTCGACAAGGGCGACCATGGCCTTCGCCACCTCCGATGCCGTGTCTCCTTGGAAGGCAATGATTCGCATATAACCGATCTTATTGATCGGGTCGACTAACTTAATGTCGCGAACGCTCTCAACAGTAATAATGTCACGTTGCAAGGTCACTTCAAAGGGCGTCTTCGACCCCTTGTGCAAGACCTGCAATTTAATATCAGTCTTCGGCTCGCCTTTCAGCACGGAGACAGCTTCCGCTGTCGATTGAAAGCTATATTTCTCATCGTTGATTCTCAGGATTAGATCGCCGGGGAGTAAGCCTGCCTGCGCCGCTGGGGTCCCCTCTAAAGGCGCGATCACCGAGACCAATCCTTGCTCAAGAGTGATAAAGATGCCTAAACCCCCAAAGTGCCCG
>JARGOJ010000042.1:13259-19248 GCA_029210225.1 Planctomycetota bacterium | reverse complement strand
CGAGGCATTTGCCATCCATTGTGAAGGTCATTGTCTGCTTCATTTCTTTGTCACCGCGTTTCATGGTGCACTCGAGGACGACTTTTTTAGCGGTCGCCGACTTGACCGTGTAGTCTGCGGCTTGAGCCCGTGCGCCCATTTTGAATGTCACTTTTTTGTCGTCGACGATCAACTCCATGACCTTCGCGAAACCTGTCAGCATGGACTTTGCTTGCTTAGCCTCTGTCTCGGACATGTTTTTCCCTTTAGGGGTCTTTTTCATGGCCTCGATGGACTTCTCAACGTTGACTTTCCAGTGACCCTTAATCTTTAAGGTGTCCTCGGCAAAGGCCACATTTGAGAGTAGGGCGAAGCTTAAAATAGCGAGTGTGAGAGTGCGCATTGGGATCCTCTGTTGTTAATGTTCTGAAAGTTGAAAATGTTCCAGCTCTTTTACACGATTTGGGATTGCTGACGCTAGGAGCAATCTCTTTCCTTCTCGAAGAATTGGATTCAAGGGAGGGATTGAAAGATCGCGACGCAGTCGTCGAGGCGGCCTTCGCATTGAAGCTCTGAGGCGAGTCTGGGGAGCACTCCATTTTTATTGAAGTAGACGCGGAGCTCCCCGATGTCTGGAGAGGTGCCGGCTTTCAGCTTGTCGAGGAGCCGTGTTAGGGAGCTGTGTAAGGAATTGATTTTTGAGGCGAAGTCGGGGTCGTCCATTTCCGAGTAGCCGAAGACCTGGTCGAGAAACTCAAGAGCTTCAGTGAGTATCGTGCGAATATCTGCGTCGCTCATGGTGTTTACTTTCTTGCTGAGTCGGTCACTAGGCTTTTGCTGTGGAGATCTCATTGCTATCGGACGACTTCGAGTGGATCTTGAGAGTGGAAGGGTGGGGTTCGGAGAGTTGGACTCTAGACAAGAGGAGGATCGGGCCTACAATCGCGGAGATGTCGCTGACGGAGAGAAAGGATAGCGCTTGTGTCTGCTGAGAAAAATCCCTTCCAGGATGCTTTGAATTGGTATGTCGAGGTCGTTGGATCGGTGATCACGGTCGTGGAAAAGCGTGAGCAGTGTGACCTCATGTTGCTGGCTGACCGCGTCGGGAAAGACCCGGAGGCGGCGCACATCATATTGAAGAGCTTTGAGAATCAGATGTCTAAGGGCAGCCCCGAGGCGAACGCAAAGGCCCATGGGGCTTGGATTGCGGCGGCGGCCTTGCTCCGCTATAGCCACGAACCGAATTATAGCTCGCAGCTTAAGAGCGCCGCTCCTGAGCTTTATCGCCTGGGCCATGACATTTTGAAATCCCAGGAAATGGCCTGAGGCTTAGCTTTACACAGCACAATCACGAGAGATTTGGATCGTTGAGCAAATATTAAAAGATTTGGCTTTGAAACTTGCTTAATCGCGATGTAGTATACGTGCATTGCAACTATGCGTGTATTGCAATATTTCCTATAACACTCTTCGCTTCAGGAAAATCAACATGCCTAACAAGACCATCTACATCAAAGACGAGGACGCCTCCATTTTCACAAAAGCCCAAAAGATGGGAGGAGAGTCGATATCGGCGGTCATCACGAAAGCCCTTCGTCAGTTTGTCGAACATTCCGAAGTCTCGAAGGCCACGAAGGAGAAGGGCGAGGCCACCCTCAAAGCTGTTCACGAACTCTTCGCGAAGGCCAGCGCAAAGCGGACCTCCGTCATTCATCTAGAGCCCAGTGATAGCGGCTATCACAACCGCTTTCGCATTGATGGTGTCCTCGTCCCTCAAGCTCCGCTCTCTAAAGACCTTGTCCTCTCTATATTGCCAACCCTTCTCTCCGAAGAAGATGTCGAGAGAGATCTCGGGCAGGCCTCATTGCAACTCCCTGACAATGGTCCAGAGTTAGATATTCGCTTTAGCTGTCTCCAGAGCATCCTCGGCCCCGCCTACACCTTTCAGATCCTTCGCAAAGACATCCCCATTCCCGAGCTCAACGACCTTGATCGCCACGGCCAGGGGCAAGTCACTGAGAAGTTTCACGAGATCGCTCACAAAGCCTGGGGACTGAATATCATTACAGGGCCTTCAGGCTGCGGAAAAACAACCACGGCCCTCGCCTTGCTCCAAGAAGCCCTCAAAAAGGGACAGAAGAAGGTCGTCACCATCGAAAACCCCGTTGGCTATCTTCTTCCAGGAGCCCTTCAAATTCCCTTGGACACCTCGAACAACATCGACTACGCGACCGTATTGAAGAAGGTCTTGCACGCCGACCCAGACATTATCTTCATTGGTGAGATTAGGGACGCCGAAACGCTTCACCTGGCCAATCAATGTGCCCTCACCGGACACCAGGTCATCACGGTGCTCCATGCTCCCACCGCTCTCGGCGCCCTTCTGCGCATGCTCAACCTCGGAGTTGAAGCGCATCTTCTGCGGGATTCACTTCGCTCCATCACTGCTCAGGCACGGGTTCAAAAGACCTGCCAGGATTGTCAGGGCAAGGGTTGTGAGGCTTGTGATTCTTCAGGAAGTCGAGGTCAGGTCGGGGTCTATGAGATCCTCAGTCCTGACACCCACCTGAAAGATGCATTGAGCGACACGGTTACCCTCAAAGAATTGACCAAAGCCGCCAAAAAAGACGGATTCATCGACTTGATCGCCGATATTGAGGACAAGGTTGAGAGAAATGTTGTCCCGCAACGAGAATTGAAACGACTGAAGAAAATCATAGCGGCATAGTCTGGCAAGCTTCGGTCAAAGACTCCGGTGATTGAGACCGAGAGTCTGAATGAGAAGAAGGACGCTTTCCTGTGATTGGAAAGCGTCCTTCTACTTTTAATATAAGCCTTAGGCGAGAACTCTGTGAATGAGTCTCACTTCGACTTCTTCAATTTTTTCTTCAGTTTCTTAACGTTCTTTTTGGCCTTTTTGAGTGCCTTCTTCTGCGTCTTTAAGGCCTTCTTCATTCTCTTGACCTTGGAATTTGATTTCTTGCCGCTCTTCTTAGCCATAATTGTATCCTCAATTCTTAACAAAGTGATTGTTGGAAACTCTAATACAAGTCTGCCAATTCAATCGTCTGCGCCGATTCAGTCACTCACTTATTCTTATGCTCCGCAATGAAGTCTCGAATAAAACGTCGGATCTCTCGCGCCGCGCTCGTATCTAAATCTTCACAAAGATCGACGAAGGCCGTCCGCTCGTCACCATTTATCCTGATCACCAACTGACTATCCTTCTTATTGGCCTTCTTCTTTTTACCCTTGCTCAATGACCACCGACTTCCGTCCGCCAAATTTAGAAAGGGTCAATTATACCCATCAGCCAAAACATTGAATAGACGCCGTATAGTCATAGCCTATTAAAGGGCTAGCCAATGGCTATCTAGTGACTATTCTATGCACAGCTGATGTATATACAAAGACTATCCCCCATCTATACTTCTAAGTCTCGTTTCTTGTCAAGAAAAAAGTAAAGGTAAGTCTCTGCTTGCCTAAGTTGTCTACGATGAATTGGGACTCGTGTTTTTGATAGCGCTCTCTTGAAACCGCAAGTCAAGAGCTGTGCCTCAGATTCTTACTGTCCGACGAAGCCAAGCCCCATTGTCGACACTTTGAGCGCAAGTTGTTATGGTTCTGCTATGGACGAAGCCCCGCCAGATAGCTGGTTCAAACGCCACTTCGGCAATCTCTTATTGACCACATACCTCATTGTCGAGGGCTGCCGTGGCTACTTGGACGCCGATGAAGTCTGGGATCAGGCCTGGTGGATCATCGTCACCGCGGTCCTTGTCTTCAATGTGCTTCGGCGACTTCCCCCATACAGCGAAGACCGAAGCCTCAAGGCATGGATCTTTGTCTTCTTATCTCTCAGTCACATCATGTTCTTTGAAGAATCCGAAGGCGCCGTGACAGCGCGCTTTATGTTACTCGCCTTACTCCTACTCGCAGACGGCTGCCTCCTCTACCTCGGCCGCTCAATCTCTCTTCTCCCTGCCCGAAGAGAGATTAAGACTGGCTTTCTCTACCGCGCCGTTCGTCATCCTGCCTATGGTCTCTATATCATTGGTGACCTGCTCTACCTCGTCGCCAAGCCTCAACCTAGAAATTTCCTAGTCGCCTTCATTGGTATTGGCTCCTTTGTCTTCCGAGCACACTACGAAGAGCGGGTCCTCGCCGAAGATCCAGCCTACCGTGAATACCAGGAAAAGACTCCATGGCGTTTCCTACCTGGAATATATTGAACAAGGCCCGTTCATTATGAGCGGCGAAAAGTAGCGAATCGATTGCGATTGCTTGATTGATCCGAGGCCCTGAACAAAACGAAACCCGCCTCAGCGCCTTGAATGAAATGCAATGGCCGAAAATCAGTTTCAGTTCCAGATTGACAATCAATATTAATGAAAACAGCGGAGCATAAGGCGCTCCGCCATCTAAAGACATTGAATTGCTGGCACTCAATTACTTCTTCTTGAGGCTTCCCGAGGTCGGACGCTCCGGCAACTTGGGAATAACCGCGACCGTCGCTTTCGCCAGGAAGAGAATAGCAAAGCAGGTTTGAGGAACAGCATTGGGAGTTTGGGCGATGCCCCCGTTGGCGACAGGATTGTCACTGCCCCAAGCGCCATTGGCCGATTGGGCCCCGAGGATCTTCTTGCCGCCTTCGTTGTACCAATCATGCCCTGCAAACTTATGGCAACCTGTGAGAACACCCACTCTCTCCAATCCATAGAGATAGTAATAGGGGTGACCAGTATCTTCTAAGGTCCAATTATGGGCGAGGTAAGCGGCTCCATCGCGAATCGCTTGATTGACTGCTTTACGATACTTCTTCCATGGGGAGGTCTTCTCTAACAATGACTTCAAGATAATCACAATGGCCATACTCGCGGCGGTCATCGAAGGGTTGGCCTTGAACATATGAGCCATTCCGGTCGCTGGGTGATTGTTTGGCGGCGACGGATTGCCTTTGAGGGGGAAATAGGCCCAGCCCCGAGCATTCATGGGCTTCGCCTCAAAGCTCTCATAGAACTTCTTAATGCGGGGCACAGTGCCATCAGCGCCGCCTTTTTTCGCTTTGGCCCGGGCCTTCGCGAGGTCTTTGGCGAACTTGTTAATGTCTTTGAAGGGCGCATCAGCCGCAGGAACGAAGAAAGGCTTGACCTTAGGTCCCTTCGTCTCTTGCCCCTTAAGCATTTGATCGAGGACCTCGTACAGGTCTTTCGTCTTCGGTTTAAGACCAAGACGACTCGCCGATCCGAGACCAAGCAGGGCATACTGAGTGTTCGAATGATCCCATTCTCCGCCTCCCATTCCAGGGCCCCCAAAAGGATAGCCCCACATAGGTTTGTGACGAGTCTTCATGAGCCAATCGACCGCTCCAATCATGAGCTTCTTATCCGCCGGACGAGCTTTGCGAAAGCGCTTCCGAACAAGGGTCTTATAGGGATTCTTATTGTCTTGCAATTGTTTTTTAGACGGCGCGTAGAGAGCTTCAAGCGCCATAATTAACAGACCTGTTCCGTAAGTCTTTTTGAACTTCGTCATATGCAAATAGGCGAGCGCCTTCTTGACTTCTTTGGAGCTGCCGTGACCCGCTTTAATCAAAGTCAATGTCGCGAGGGCTGTGGGGCCTATGGGAAATTCTGTTTTATAGCCTTCGTCGAAGGACCCGTCCGACTGTTGGCGGCTCTTCAGCCATTTGACACCCTTCTCAATGCTCGACTTCACCTTGGCTTCGTCGAGCGCTTGCTGAGCTTGAGCGGGTCCCGCCGCAAGCAATAATCCGGCGCATAGACTGGCGCTGAAGAGACGCGTAAATCCCTGCCTCATAGATATCCCCATTCCTGACCAAGAGTCATTTGACTGTGACAAAATTCATCGAGCCATGGTCATTAAACGGGGCGCGTCACGTAAATGCTGGGTGAAAAAACTTTGTGACGTTTTTATGACAAATGTCCACAGAGCTCAGGAAAATAAAGCGCTGATGACCAGAGCAAGTCCGGCCACCCGCGTTCTTGAC
>JARGOJ010000042.1:7111-13249 GCA_029210225.1 Planctomycetota bacterium | reverse complement strand
GGGACCTGCTCCAAGCGCTGCTGAAGCAAGTCGAGAATATGCGTCAGGGCAAATTGATAGGGGCGTCCTCCCTCTCCCTGACCTTGGACGACGTTAAATCGAGCGCCACTCAGGGACGAGCCCAAGGCCTTCGAAATCTCCGGCAAAGACTCCGTCAAAAACAAGCGCTCCAAGCTCGCCCGACCGGCCCCGTTTTCCACAGACAAGCGCTCCGCGAGGGCTCTGATGATCTCGTCGTTCCGGGCCTTTTCATTCTCCCGCTCGGCCATCAGGCGCTCCTGCTTCGCCTGGAGTCTGAGCTTTTCTTGTTCCTGCTGCTTCTCAAATTTATAGAGTTGGATCTTCGCCTCTTCCTCCACTCTTAAACGATCGAGCACGAACTTTTCCTTGTCCTTAGCCCGGTGCAGCTCAAGCGCCGCCAATTCCCGGCGCGCCTCCATATCAGCCTGCTCCAGTTGCATCTTATGGCGCTCTTTAGAAAGCTCCTTCTCCGAATCAATGCGCCGACGCTCAACCTCCCGTTCCAGCTCAAGCTGCGCGAGCTTGGCCTCTCGGTCTTTCTCACTCTTGAATCCAGCCTGCATCGCGGAGAATAGATCCTCGTCCTGAATATAGATGTCCTGGATATCAATGGTCACGATCTCAACTCCCCAAGCCTCTGGGCCCTCGCTGACCACCATTGAGACCTCCTTCTTCAAGGAATTAGCGATCTCTTCTTTGCGCCGACGTATACACTCTTCAACCCCCATATTCGCCACGAGCCACTTCGCCGTCGATCGGCACATATCCGCGATCATCCGGGCCAGTTTTGCTTCAGCCTTTTGACGAAAGGAGAAGTTGAGCATCTTGTATATTCGCAAGGGCTCGCGAATCCGATAGAGCACCATGCCTCGCAGGCGCACGTCGACATTATCAGAGGTGATTTGGTTGGCTTGAAAAATGACCTCTTTCAAGGTCGTCGGGACAATGGCCACTGTATCCCAGGGCCACTTCCAACACCGGGCTCCCTGCCCGCTCTTGGGCTTGCTAAGTTCCCCAGATCGATAAGTAATGAGGTATTCACTTGGCTTGGCCACAATGAATCCCCAGCTCTTCATTTTACTGGGGTCGCCAGCGGCGGAATTGGTTGCCATTTCATAATCTTCAAAGACCACTTTCCTCGACATCGTGCAACTCCTTTGTTGAAGCCCATTCGGGCGCGTTGCTTTCCATCATAGATCTTGCAAGTGGCTGGGAATGTCGGGAATTTTGGCGGTGAGAATCACTGCTTTTTCGGAAGGGCAAAGCTTTTCCCAGGCCTCTTCCTGGGCAAGAGTGAAAGAATTTATTTTCGACGTACGATTCTGCGGTCGTTTCCGGAAGGCGTCATACACAAATGATCCCGCAGCCAGAGCACTGACTGCGGGATCATTTGAGACATAATTTTCGACGGTTGAAGCTTAGCGCAAGAGTTTCGCAGCTTGTCCTGGAATAGCGAACTTCTCAGTCTCGTTGTACTTTGAGAATCGATAGGCAGAGGAGAAGACAAAGTGCTCGAAACCGGTGCCTTTGCCATCTGGCTTGTAACCTGCAGCGTTCATGAGGGTTACTTGAACTGGAAGGCCCGTTTTCGCGTCAATTTCGAGGTCAATAATGATGAGTGTTTTGCTCTTGTCCACACGGGACAAAGTTTCCGAAACACCTCAGCCGCCGCCTAGGCAACCCGAATTTTGAACCTCAATAAATCGCTTCAAGGACCGACTTCCGGCAACCGTGATTCTCAGGATTCCATTGCGAGTTTCCAGGGAGTCAGTCTCAGTGCTAGTCCCGTCTTGGCCTGTTGTCGGGCGCTTTTTCTTCTTGTTTTTTGAAGACGTTGCGTTGATGGGCTTTTGAAGCCACTTCGCCTTGCTCGCGCTTTTGGAGATCTCAGCCATGACATCCTCCGGGGTGCGGAAGAGACGGGACATCTCCTTACCTTCTTCAAGGGCTTCGAGGGATTTGAAGCGGTTGGCTTTGCTGTCCATGACCGCGCCGCTCTTGCCTCGTCGATAGGCGAGGGGTGAGCTGACTTCCATGATCTTCTTATAGCTCTTGGCCGAATAAGATTTCGACACCGCTGTTTGAGTGATGACGTGCTTCTTATTGTCTGAAACGCCGCCGGTTGCTTGAACGTCAACGGTGTAGTTCTTTAGTTTGAAGAAGCTCTTCGCGGTTCTCTTCGCAGCGCTGGACGCCTTTTCAGTTTTGTCTTTTGCGAACGCTAAACTTGGGATGGCGAGCAATGCGGTGACCGCTAGCGCCTGTCCTAAGCCTCTTTGTACTTGTCCTCTATTCATCCTGACCTCTCATAGAATATTGGATTTCGGTTTGCCCATATACTTAAGAGACGCTTGTTACGGACACTGGTTCCAATTTCCAAAAAAACATTAGAAATACTCAGCGCTAAGATAGCAGTTCATCCCAATATCCAAGGCTCTTGGGGTCAGACAAGGGAGGGTGGATTCATAGGACGGTGTTCGAACTTACCCGCTCTTTTTCTTGAATAGGAAGCCAAGACAGCCTTTGTTTTCGGTCTTCGCGACCGCTTCTCCTTCTTTTTTGACGGGTGTTTTCCCTTTTGTCTTCTTGCCGCTCTTCCTCCCCTTGCCTTTGGCCTTGCCTTTGCCAAAGGCCTTGCTGGGATCTTTGACCACCGCTTTATAGTCGGGGATGACCATTCCGGTGAGGAACGCGAGGGCTTCTTCGCAGGTTTGGAAGCGCTTCTTAGGGCTCTTCTCTAACATACGACTGATAAAACGCTGCAAGCTCTCGGGATAGAGAAGATCAGGAGCGACGTCCGCGATAGTCTTGGGCGCTTTGTAGAGGTGCTCCTGGAGATATTCCATGGCGCGAGCGGCATGATAGGGCAGGGTCCCGGTCACCATCTCGAAGACGATGATCCCTAAAGTATAGATGTCAGCGCGCCCATCGACAGATGGCTCTGTAATACTCTCCGGCGCGATGTATTTGGGAGATCCAGAGATCTTGCCGGCCATCGTTGTGAATATCTGATCGGAGAATTCTTCTTCCTGATCCAAAATCCTGGCGATTCCGAAGTCCATGATCTTCACGAAGTCTTTGCCATCGCGATCAAGCAACATGAAGTTCTCTGGTTTCAAGTCGCGGTGGATGATATTGGCTCGATGAGCGGCCCCGATGCCTCCGAGGATCTGCCTTGTGAGTTCGAGAGCGCGTCCGATTTCGAGTTTTCCCTCACGCTTTAGCAAATCGCGAACTTCTTCTCCTTCCAGCACCTCCATCGCCATGAAGTAAGCTTTTTGGTATTCCCCGGCATCGAAGATTTGAATCACATTGTCATGGTCGAACAGCGCTGTGGCGAGGATCTCACGCTTGAAGCGGGCCAAAATGTCCTTGTCAGCCCCAGGGTGAGTCACCTTTAACGCGCACTCGCTGCCGTCCGGCCCCCTTGTGAGGTAGACGATTCCGTTGCCTCCTTCACCGAGCTTACGAATGAGTTCGTAGTCCCCAACCCTCTGACCTGGCGCTTCAACAGAGGTATAGAGATTGGTGGGGATGGGAGCGGGAGGTGGGGGAGCCAACGCATCTGCTTTGTCCATGATGCTTTGAGGACCATCGGTCGCCATCGGTGGAGGCAAAGAGGATGGGTTCATAGGAGGCGGAAGCGAGTTCAAGGCCGGCGGGGGAGGCGGCGGCGGTGCTGGCGAGTTGAACGGTTTTGGTGGCGGTGGCGAGTTGTTGGAGGGGACTGGGGAGCTGAAGGGTTTGGGCATCGGTGGGAGGTTTGGATTGGGAGGAGGCGGGGGCATCCGGATGGTTTGGAGCAGCTCAAGTTTGCCATCTTCGGCTTTATCGGCGGCGCTGAGGATTTCGGTCATCTCAACTCTGGAAAGCACGCCGGTGAGTCGACCTTCGTTGACGGCTGTGTCGTGACCTTTCTTATTCGAGTTGAAGAGGTTTTGGAAATTTCCCGCGAGCTCTTTCTCGATGGTCTGCCGGTCGTTGTGTTCCAAGGATTCGGTCGCGAGCTTCAAGAGAAACTGGTGTTGTTCATCGGAGAGTTGTTTCGCTTGAACGAGGAGTTCACCGAAACGCCGAGTGAAATTCTCTTCTTTTTGGTGAGCGCGTGCTTTGTCGATCCATTGGGGATTGACAGCGTTCTTGTTCTTGAGAATCTCTAGGTATGCGGCCTCGTGGCGCATGAACGATTCCCGTTCAATATAGCCCTGAGCGCGTTGTTGTTGGTCTGCATCGATGAGACCATGGTTCTTCAAGCCCACGAGGAACTTTCCAGTTCCGCTGGTTGTTTGGTGGAAGGCATGAAAGGCCTGACGCATGTGATCGATGGAAACGATCCCATGGTCGACGAGCAACTTTCCTACTTGAAGATCATTCATTGAAAGCATGAAATGACTCTTTTCGCCGTGTCGGTTCAGCTGCGATTATAAGATTCCGCAGCCAAACAAGAATCCTGAGCCACAGAATCTGTGGATTTCTTATCTTTCGACATTTTGCTGTTTGTTCTCCGCTATTAGATAAAGGGTCTTTGTAAATGTCTGGCAAACGCGACAAAATCTGGCTGGCTACGGATGCCATGGATCAGGTAGGGGCTTTCTTTCCAGGGCGTGCGGGACCAATTCCCCAGGCTGTTGAAAAATTTTTCAAAATTGAAGAACTCGAAAGTCTCTTGCCGGCAAAGCCCCTCTGCCCGACTTCCTACCCAAGGCTGGGCCGTCTCGATCCCGATCCAGAGCGTCTCGAACGTCACGTTCCCTTCGTGCACAATGAGAAGCTTGGCCGGACGGTGCTGTTCCTACGGAGCCTCGACCCGGTTTTGGACGAACTTTCTAGCAAAGAAGCGGAGTTACTGATCAGCGCCGATGCCAAGGTGGTGCTGTTTCATTCTCTGACGCGTAAGGTCGCCCGTGATATTCACGACTTAGGGCACTGCCTCTCTTGTTTTTGGCCCAAAAACTGGGAAAGTCACGACGGGCGATTGCGGGCGCGGGGCTTGTTTCGCTACGATAATCTTTGCGAAGACTGGATTTCGGGCCCTTACGGCGCTTATCAACAACCGACAGCGCCGCTCCTGCTCGCCGACTTGTGCGATGAAGTTCGGGAAGCAGCGACTCAGGTGAGATTCCCCGACATTGAGTTTTCGTCTCAAGCGCGTTTCCAGCCTGCTGAAAAGGGCCCTTGTCACTGTTCGGACTTCGGCTACTTGGACTCTCAAGGAGAAGTTCAAGATCCTAATGAAGGAAGTCTACTATGACCGTTTTTCTGACTGGCGCGACGGGTTTCCTCGGCGGCCATTTGGCGCTGAAGCTTGCTGAGTCGGGGGAGAAGGTCCACTGCCTGGTTCGAAAGGGCAGCCAACGGGACCACCTGAAGGATTGCTTGGATTCTCTAAAATTCTTCGAGGGGTCTCTCGATGATAGTCCCGAGAGCTTGGCCGCTATGAAGGCAGGGCTTGACGGTGTGGATTCTGTGATTCACGTCGCGGGGGCGACGAAGAAGAGCAATGTGACAAAGGAGCGCCTCTTTGCCATCAACGAAGGGGGAACGAAGATTCTTCTCGACGCGGTCATTGCTGCCGCGCCGAAGATTAAGCGTTTTGTCTTTGTCTCGACAATGGCTGCGTCAGGGCCCTGCGTCGGTTCTGAAGTCAAGAATGAAGAGCACCCAGCGCTTCCTGTGAGTGATTATGGGGCCTCAAAAAAGGCGGCGGAGGCCATGGTGCTCGCACGCAAAGACGACTTGCCCATCACCATACTGCGGCCGCCGGGCATTACCGGACCTCGTGATCCGACGACTTTGAGCTTGTTTAAGTTAGTTCAGCGGCACTTGAGACCGGTTGGGAGTCGCCGGGCTAATTTTGTTCATGTCGACGATATCGTGTCTGGCATATTGTTGCTCCAAAAGCACGAGAAGGCAGTCGGTGAGGTCTTTCACATTGGAACGGAGAACCACAGCATCTCGGAGATTGGGCGCATCATCGCGAAGCTGCTTGATACTTGGTCGGTGCCTCTCTTTGTGCCGGGCTTCGTCTTCTACATTCTCGCGGTCTTTGGAATGCTGCTCTCTCCCCTTATGAAGCCATTTATGGATTTTGAAAAAGCCCGGGAATACACAGCGAGC
>JARGOJ010000042.1:2310-7093 GCA_029210225.1 Planctomycetota bacterium | reverse complement strand
AACTTCGAGGACACTGCACGAGTGACGATTGATTGGTATCGAAAAGAAGGACTGCTGTGACAGAACTCGGTCAATTTGGTGACGGAGCCTGCACGGAACAATGACTGGATTGGCTCGAAACCATGACTGCTTGGTGAGCGCGCCCTGACACAGATTGTCTAGACTTCTCTTCTTAATGAACACTTGAGTAGAGGAGACCCTGTGACTATGAGAAAATACCTGAATAGCCAAGTATGGCTTGTTTTTGCAATGTTCGCGAGCGTGTGTTTGGGAGCCTATTGCGTTCGTGCTCACAATCCCAAACCAGCTTATGCCTTATCCGAAGTCATGTCTGGCTATACCATCTCGACTGTTCAAAGTAGAAATGGCAAAGAGACAATCATTACCATTGTCGACTCTGACAATGAGCGCTTGCTTGTCTATAAACAAGTGAACACGAGTCTTCAATTGTTGACAGTGCGAAATATTTCCTATGACCGACGCTTTCAACAGTTCCCAGAAACGGCGAAGAGCCAGACACCGTCGGTAGCCATTGTGAAGAAGAGATTTAAGTAAGTCTGCTCGCGGGGAATTCAATGACTTTGACACTTCCCAATCAATGACCGATGGTCAGCGCGTTTCCATAATGCAAAATGCGTTGGCCGTTGACCTTGGTCGGGGATTTATTCGCGGCCGAAGAACTGCTCTCAAGTGTCTCTATGTTTGACGCTGAGAGCGGATTCTGCTATCTAAGAGTGACTTAGGTTTAACGGTGATTGGGTTGTGGGATGGATGTCAATCAAGGCCAAATTCAGGTCCTGTTGCATTACAAGTATATCCAAGAAGCTGAAATATCTCAGCTCCAACACCAAGCGTTAAACACAGGAATGGACATCGCCACCTTCCTCCAGCGCTCAGGTCGACTCACACAGGAGCAAGTCAATTTTGTGAACGATCAGTTCTCTCAAGATCGTTCAGGAGCGGTGAAAGGCCATAATAGCTCGTCTCTGACTGTTCAAAAACCGGCGTCAGGCCCAATTGGATCTCGGGCTTTAAGCGCTGGGACTAAGAGCACTGTTATTGGTGAGAGCATTGGGCGCTATAAGATATTGAAGGAGCTTGGCCGGGGAGGCATGGGAGTTGTCTACAAAGCCTTTGACCCGAAACTAAGCCGAGAGCTGGCCATTAAAGTTATGGCAGTCAACGACAAGCTCCAAGAGAGTGAGCGCTTTCACAGAGAAGCGACGGCGGTTGCTCAGTTTCGCCATCCCAACATTGTTCAAGTTTATGAGTTTGGTGACTTACCTGACGGGCGTGAATACATCGCCATGGATTTCCTGCCCGGACGTTCCCTCAAAGAATTGGTGGACAGGAGTGAATTAGGCCCCTGGGAAGCATCCGAGATTCTTGAGAAGGTCGCACGGGCTGTCGATCATGCACACTCCAAGGGAATTCTTCATCGCGATATTAAGCCCCACAATATCCTTATGACCGACGGAGATAGAGAGCCAGTTCTGTTGGACTTTGGCTTAGCCAGAATGGACAAGTTAAGAGTTCCCGGTTCTCAAAGCCTGACAGAAGAAGGCATGGTTCTTGGAACATTGGCCTATATGCCGCCGGAGCAAGCCGATGGTCAAGCGGTGACGGAGCTGGCAGACGTCTATGGTCTGGGGGCGACTTTCTACTACACTCTGACTGGGGAGGCCCCATTTGCAGGCTCCGGATCCAATGTGGTCCTCATGAACAAGATCTTCAATGAGGATGTGAAAGCGCCAAATCTCGTGACTAAGGGAATCCCGAAGGATCTCAGTGATCTCTGTTTGAAAAGCTTGGCCAAGGAGCCCGAAGATCGACCTCAGTCGGCGCTTGAATTTGCCGATTTCATTGCTGCCGCACGATTGGAACCCACGTCGAAGAATTTCTCCATGACGGTGCTCGCTTTATTCTTTCTCTTTGTTTCCGTCTTCGCTGTCCTGGCCTATCTACTCATTCCGAAGACGGGGTCAATACGACTTACAGTGGACGCTGATGATGTTCAACTCAGAGTCGGTGAAAAGCTGGTTCGTCTTAAGCGTGGGATATCAAAGACATTTGACCTTCCCGTGGGTCCACAAAAACTGGAATTGGAGCGCGAAGGTGTACCTTTTGAGCAGTTGGTAAATATTAACGGAGGTGAGCTTCATTCAGAGACTTTGTCACTGACGAAGACAATTAGCATTGAGCTTAGAGGTCATGATGGCAAGAAGGACATTGAACTCACAAATGGGGAATTCTCGGTGTTTAGTCGTGCTGGCGAATTGGCGTACGAAGACGATGGACAGCCATTGGATAAGTTGAAGTCAAACCGCGCTGTCACCATTGCGATTGGCCGTTATGTCGTAAAGGCGAGGGCTTTTAAACACTATCCTATGACCCATGAAATAGTGGTTGATCCGAACACGAAACGAATAAAATTAACCCTGAAGAGAGAAGAGGTTGTCTTAGACAAGCTCCTTCCCTATTGCAAGGGCTTTCAGAACCACCCCATTTGCCTGGAGTTAGATGGGGACGGCATTCAAGATATGATTCTGCGACTCAGTACTCCCGAGGGGGGTGGATATGCTCATTATGTTGCGATCTCCGGAAAGGATGGAAAGGTGATATGGCGGAACAGAGGTCATTTCGGGATTTGGTCAAGAGCCATCCGCATTCAATTTGCTGGGAAAGAGCTTCTCGGAGCAGGACGACTCTCGTCTATCAATCAGCCTCAAGTGGCATTTATTGACATGAAGACTGGCAGGGATGCCATTGTTTTTGACCTGCCGCCCAATTTGCAGCCTCGGTCAGGCTCACCCGGTGGCACGGCAGGCGGTTTGGGAGTACTCTCTAAAAAACCTGGCGAGTTTTTAGTGATCGCGAGAGCCTCTGAGAAACAGTGGGTCCTCAATTTGAACACGCAAAAGATACGCCTCACGATGCCTGGTGACTTCAACCGAACGATTGGGGATTGTGCTCTAGATTGTGGAGCGTTTATCTACAAGAAAGACTCGACTTTGGTCTTCGTGAGTTGGAAGGGCGAGTCTAAAGAGCTGTTCGAATATCAGCATAAGACAAGGACCTTTCATTCTCTCAGGAAACATTCGCTGACGAATCAATTGCCAATGTACGACATGACAATGGGTCCTGATGGGGACTCGTTCTTTGCTTACCCGCATAGAAATGACAGTCGAGTAAGGGGATCCTGCGTTTTTTATCTGGGCAAATTCAGCTCTCCCGAATTAAAAAGGATCGTTAAGAAGGGTGGCCAAAACGCTGCGATGGCATGGATCGAAAAGGAGACAGAGGCGTTCGTTGTCACGGCGTATCGAATCGGTTCTGATTTTGAATTGAATCTGCTGGATCGCTCCAATAAATCCCTAAGCTCGAAGTCCTGGCCGAACCAAGGCGACTTGGCCATGACTGTGATGCGGAACGGTCAAAAGAGACCACTGCTCATTTTGAACTTTAGCTACTCAATGTACATTGTGGACCCCTTCGATAATTTCAGGACGCTTTGGTCTTTGACGAAAAGGCCCCGCTGGAAACGTTATTGCGCCCGAGATCTCAATGGAGACGGGCAAGACTCACTGATCTTAATGGAAGGTGAAAACCGACTGAGGGTGATCAATCCAGCCTTTGATGAGTAAAACCAAAGGCTCTGCGATGTGTGAGCTTCTTGTATGAGTCGTTGAAAAGCCGTTTTGGATGTCCGATAATTGTTGCCTCTCGTATCTCTTAAGGAACGCTGGCGAGCTTGCCTTCTGTTCTGGGAGTGATTCTTGGCTGACGACCACTCAGAAATTCCTGAACATCTTCAGGGCTCAGCGCTTTCATTAGAGGCGTCCTTTCAAAGTATTTTCCACGAATCACCCTTGCTCTCCCCCCATGCTCGAATTGCGTTCGAAACATTGGAAGAATTGGGTAAAGGCGGGATGGGTACCGTCTACGCCGTGCGAGACCGACGTCTCGACCGAGAAGCGGCGCTGAAGCTGCTTAGCCACTCGACTGGTGACTATGTGGCCCGAACACGTTTCTTGCGGGAAGCCAAGATCACGGCGAAGCTCGATCACCCGTCGATCCCTCCGGTCTATGAGACTGGCCTCACACCAGACGGCCAGCTCTATATGCTGATGAAGCGTATTCGCGGCAAGACATTGAAAGACTGCATTGTCGACTGCCATGAAGACGGAATCCTCGGGATCGATGACCTCATAGCCGTCTTGGTGAGGGTGTCCGAAGCGATCGCCTACGCCCATCAGAATGGCATTGTTCACCGCGATCTTAAACCTGAGAACATCATGGTCGGTGAGTTTGGTGAGGTCCTCGTCATTGACTGGGGAATTGCCAAAGACCTTCATTCTCTTGAGGTGAGCTCAAACAAGGATCTCTTCCGGGATTCTTGTCCGGTTAGCGCTGAGGACCTGGCCGGGGCCGGGATGACGGTGAGCGGAACTCTTATCGGAACTCCAGGTTACATGTCACCGGAGCAAATTGAAGGAGAACTGGTTGATACACGGGTCGACGTCTTTGCGTTGGGTGCGAACCTTGTTGAGATTCTCACCGGTGAAAAGGCCGTTTCTGGGAATTCCGCCCTAGAAAAGATCGCGGCGACCATTTCTGGCTCTGTCAATCTGCCGATCGATCTGGATCCAGGGATCAGCCGAGAGCTCAATTGGATCGCGAGTAGCGCGCTCCAAATTGAAAAATACAGCCAGACCGAGCGAGCCGAAGACTTTGTCAGCCAATTGAAGGCGCATTTAGCCGGGCGGCCCATTCCTGGATACCC
>JARGOJ010000042.1:869-2232 GCA_029210225.1 Planctomycetota bacterium | reverse complement strand
GGTCGTGCTCTTGGACAACGCGCTGGGTTAGTGCTGGGACTCATGATCGGGGCCCTGTTACTCGCCTTGCTCGGCAATCTTTGGCTTGCTTTGGAACTTGAAGCCGAAAAACGTGTGAAGGCCGAAATTGAAATTCGGGATGTTAACAAGAAGCTCGACGACGCTGAAGACGAAGTGAAGCGGAACAAGGATGTTCTGTTCCTTCAAAATGAAGCGCGGCGTCTAGCTCAAAGAAAAGTTTCCGGAGCGCTCTTGATCTCGGCTGTCGAGGCCGCTTTAGATCGAGGAAACCGCAGTGAAATTCAATTGCTCACCGCTGCAGAAATTTATAAAACGGGGCGATATTCTGAGCGCGCAGTTCCACTTATAAAAGAAGCGGTTCGACGCTTCCCGCCATGCTATCGAGGGCTCTTCGAACTCCATAAGTTATCTGTTGGGAACGATGGAGTTTACAGAACAAGCTCCAACTATCTAAACCAGCTTATCACTGAGGCCGAGAAACGCGGCGACGTTAACGAGTTCTTGTTGTTTTCCAGAGGCTTTAAGTTCCAAAGTGCTGGGGAATTTGACAAAGCACTGGATGCCTACGCAGAGGCAGAGAAACACTCAAGATCACTCGACCTTCTCTACAATAACCGTGGCGTCATTTGGAAGAACAAGAAGGAATACGAGAAAGCTCTAAGCGACTACGGTCGCAGCCTCGAACTCAACCCTGACCATTACGGGGGTCATTACAATCGTGGCCTGCTTTGGGTCGAAATGGGGAAGCTGAATGAGGCGCTCAACGACTTTAAGAGCGTTGTTCAGTTGGCACCAGATCACCCAGACGCCTATTCTGAGCTCGGCAAGATCTATTCTCAGGCTGGACAACTAGGGAGGGCTCAACTGAATTTCGATAAGGCCATTGAACTCGACCCTAAAAACGCCGAATATTACTGTTATCGGGGAATCAACTATAGCCGACAAAATATGATTGATAAGGCCCTCAAAGACTATGGTCAGTCTTTGGTCTTGAATCCCTCTTTTTCGTTAAGCTATTACAACCGAGCGGCGGTTTACCTGCGAATCGAGAAGTTTAGCGAGGCCTTTAGAGATCTCAATCGATCGATTGAACTAAACCCCAAGTCGGTTGAGAGTTATACTCTCAGAGGTCGATGTTGGCATCAACGGAACGAGCCAGCGCGTGCGATCGAAGATTACACGACCGCGATCAAGCTCTACGATTCCTTTTTGGATGCGTATTTTTATCGAGGTGTGGTATATCAAGAAACCGGTAAAGACGAGCTTGCCTTGAGAGATTACCGCCGAGTCGTTGAGATTGACCCAAGCCACTTCAGTGTTTTCCTTAATCGGGGACTTCTAT
>JARGOJ010000042.1:0-859 GCA_029210225.1 Planctomycetota bacterium | reverse complement strand
TCAACACGACGATTTCGTTTAATCCAGAGAGAGATACAAAAAAAAGGGAGAGATAGACAAAGCCTTCGGCGAATTCAATAGGGCGATTGAATTGCGCTCGAACTCTGCAAACGCTTACTTTCAGAGAGGTCGTCTGTCGCTGCAGCGGGAGCTGCTAGAAAACGCACTCGCAGATTTTAATGTTGTCATTAAGTTAAGCCCGCGAGAAGCCAGGGGCTATTACAGGCGCAGTGAAGTTTATCGACGCATGGGGAAGCTCCAAGAATCCCTAAAAGACTTGAACCGAACAATACTCTTAAGCCCAAACCAAGCGCTACCGTACGGTTCCCGAGCAACGTTGCGTCAATTAATGAAACAATACGACAAGGCTCTGGAAGATATTAATCTCTCAATTAACAAAAAAGCAGAGAATCCAGTTGTCTTCGTGGTCCGTGCCGAGATATACACGTCGCTCGGACGCAAGGCGGACGCTGTTCAAGACTATGAAAGCTATCTCCGGATAGCGCCAAAAAACGAGGAGTGGTTCGCGGCAGAACGAGCCCTCAGTCGCTTGAGAGCCGGGAAGAAGAATTAAAAGGGCTTATGTCAATTGCGCCGCAATGGACTTCGCAATCGCGACCGCCTCAAAGTGAATCTGTCTTAACGCGCCAGCAATCGGATTGCTAAAGCCAAGGAAATATAAGCCCTTGTAATCCGCGAGAGGAACCTCTTCCCCATGCCACTTCGGATATCCGCGCTCATTGATCAGCTTCTCGGCCTCAGGAAAGATCCTGTCAATTCTTGCTCTGTATCCTGTGCACAACAGCACCGTATCAAAGGCCTTCATTTGTCCATCTTCAAAGATGACGTCGCTGTCTTC
>JARGOJ010001050.1 GCA_029210225.1 Planctomycetota bacterium | reverse complement strand
TCAAAACTCTGCCCGGACGTCCGTTTCGCAAGCCACCATTTCGGATTCAATTCAATGGCCGGGCGAATTTTCGTCAATTCTCGCAACGCAATCATTCGCTTTTCGATACGGATTCTTTCATAGTTTACACTCTTGCCTCTCTTTGGCATGACCTCTAAGAGGGCGCGAAGATCTCGAACAGCGCCGCCAAAGTTCTCGGAGTATTCGGCGTATTGAGCGGCTTGGAGATAAGCAGTCTTCCTCACAGAAGAATAGCGTTTGGCCAAGTCTTGACATATTTCACGAGCGAGAGGCCACTGTCTTCTGGCAGCAAAACACCGGGCCAAAGCGAGGCGCGCTGTAATGCGAGTCATGGTGCCGGTTTTCTTATCCTCTAGCAGGTCTCCCAAAATCTGCTCGGCGGCCTTTGGACGTTGTGCTTCTAAGAGATTGATCGCGAGGGAAATCTGATCGGTGTTACCCTGGTTGGAGATGATCTCGCCGAGGCTTCGTTTTACAGCGTTTTTCTTTAATCCGAACACAGTGATGTCATTGAAAGACGTCAGCAAGAGTTCGGGTTCGCCATCTAAGTCTATGTCGAAGTTTTGAATTCTGGAATAATCCCCTTTGAGCCGGACAACTGGCAAGGACGCTTCTCCAGAGTAATATCGAATCTCCTCGGTGACTCCGTCTTTAAAGAGAACACCAAAGCTCTTTGGATAAAGTTTATCGAGGTCCCGATTTGTGTGGACATCTCCAACCTGTAGCTTCTCTCGGTCTTCAAACTTGGTCGACATCACTTTCTCAAAGACGAACTCGTCATTGTCAATTCGAGTTCTCCAAATGGCATCGGAGAGATCGGGAGATAAATCGGCGCCAAAGAGCACTCCAATATCAGTCATGATTCGTCGATCAGAAGCGTTGAGGACCTCCGCTTTTTGGCCCGGAGAGCGACGCGCAATCATTCCCGTGCCCTCGCCGATGAGCTTTCTGACCGGTGCCCCAAGCCTCTGTTCACCTTTTATTCCTTTGTAAGCAAGAATACAAAAGTGTTTCCATTTCCCGAGGCTCATGACTAATTCGTCGGCGCCGTCGTCGTCGAGGTCAATGGCCCGCCCCTGGAACTTAAGCGAGCCGCGGGCTCCCTCAAATGGAGAGAGCCGAGCTTGTTTTGTCTGGAAGTTATATAAGATCGCTCCGCCAACTTTCCACGAGAAGAGCACTAAATCTAGCTCGCCATTGCCGTCAAAGTCTCCGAGTAATTGAGGAGAGACTTTCTTTGGGATGAGTCGTTTTGGTAATTGTTTCTCCTTTACAAAGCGGCCATTCGAGAACTTATAGATCCAGTAGCTGTTCTTGACGTGGATCAACAAGATTGATTTTTCATTGTAATGGAGAAAGCGGAAATCTCGTAACCTGCCTTCGACATCGACGGTTCCAATCACCTCTAGATCAATCTTTTGACCATTGACCCTTACTTTACAGACTTCAATGGGAATAGACGACTTTTTCGCACCCCGTTTTGGACGCTTCTGCCAAGGCAAAGAGCGGAGGACAATTCGACAGCCTTCCCATTGATAAGGAGTGAATGATAGTGAGTAATCATCAGCCTTTTGAGTCCAAGTGCCACGCCCTTGATAAACCTTTGACAAGGACAAGAACCACTTCGCGACTTTTCTATCAGCGGCGTCTAAGTTATTCAGGTCTTCTTTAGATTGAAGCAAAACGAGCACATCAGCGAAGCGCGCTGAGTTCACTGCAATTGTCGCGAGGCCGAATCGAGCTTGAGCTTTGACCCGGGCGCTGTGTTTGCTCCCGGCCAATTCTTTGAGGATTGGGCCCGCGCTTAAGTATTCTTCCTGGGCAAGCAAGGATGTGGCAATTTCGAGGTAGGCTTTTTCCCCATAGAAACCCGTCGAATCAAATTTGTAGGCTCTCGCCCGCTCTCCTGAGGCGCGAACATTATCCTGCAGCTTCGAGTATATCTGACCTTTAATGTAGGCAGCCCGCGACGCGATATAGAGAGGACGAAACTGTTCTCGAACGGACAATCGAAGCTTCTCTGCATCAAAGTCTTCGACCAGCACGGTGAGTTCGTCCAAAGGGCCCTTAACCCAATTCACCCCCCGATCAAAGGCCAGGGCTTCTTTCGCGACGAGCTCTGCTTTATCCAAATCTTTCGCGAGTCTCCCTCTCAACTTCATATCCTCGGCCGCGACGGAATCCGACGGGATCGATAAAAGCACGCTCTCCAAGCGCTTCATGAACTCTTCATGCTTCATCTTCGCCGTCGTAATCAGATTGCCTCGCAGATTTTCAATGGAGCTCGTTTTACTGTGATCGGCCCACGCCTGATAGCCGGTGTAAGTCCCTAAGGTTAGGAGAATCACGACAAGCGCAGCCACGGTGCTGCGAACAACCCAGGTGTGCTTGGCGCTCCAACGACGCGCTCGCTCCCAACGATCCAAGGGCTTGGCGCGCACCGGACGATCGTGGAGGAAGTTTAGGAGGTCGTCGGCTAATGCCCCGGCGCTCCAATAGCGCGCCATGACGTCCTTCTCAATACACTTTAGGCAGATACTCTCAATGTCTTGATGAATCGATGAGCGCAGCTTCGTTGGAGGTTCAGGATCCTTGGTGAGAATCGCATGAATGAGGTTGGTGATATTGCCACCTTTAAATGGCACTTCTCCAGTGAGCATTTCATAGAGAGTAATTCCCAGAGAATAAATATCAGCGCGGTGATCGAGCAGCTTTGCATTTCCGTCTGCTTGCTCCGGGGACATGTAAACAGGCGTTCCGAGGAACTGATGGGATTTAGTCAGATTGAGTTGATCATCGCTCGCGGTATCCTTGGCTAAACCAAAGTCTCCAAGCATTGGTTCGCCGCCGTCTTTTAGGACAAAGACATTCGCGGGTTTAATATCTCGGTGAAGAATCGTGTGCTTATGGCTATAATCGAGGGCCCGAGCTAGTTTCATAATTAGCCTGGCCGCCTCTTTATCTTCAAACTGTCCTTGCTTCTGAATAATCTCTTTGAGCGAGTCACCCTCAATGTAATCCATGACAAGAAAATGAACGCCGTTGTCTTCACCGAAGTCGAGGACCGTCACAATATTCGGGTGACTCAGGCGCGCCATAGCCGAGGCTTCGCGCCGAAAT
>JARGOJ010000041.1:11599-19363 GCA_029210225.1 Planctomycetota bacterium | reverse complement strand
AGCAGCGGGGATTGGCCGAAGGCGCCTCGACGATTTTGGGCACAGGTCTCATGGGCTTGGTCCTGAATGGTCACATCTTTGTGCCTTTGCCGGGAATGGATGCTTTGCTGTTTATGTTTGCTGGGCACGGAGCCTTGTTGCTTTTCTTGCCAAAGCTAAGGGACCGCTACCTGAAGACAGGTTTTCTTCTCGCTCTGCTCTTGGTCGGATCGATAGCATCTCTAGGGGTGCACCGAGCCTATGAGCGCCAGGTGCTAGAGGCTCAGAAGGAAGTTGAGAAGAAGAAGGAGTATGAGGGGGAGGGATATGTGGATGAGGATGGGGAAGAGCGCCATTGGGATGGATTTTAAGGCTGACTCGCGCTTTGGAATTTAAACTATGAAAAAAAGGGAACGTCCCTTGGTGAGTTCCAAGGGACGCGAAGGGAAAGAAAGAGGGAAGAGATAAATATGCTATCTCAAATTTTAGGATGACGCTCAAAAAACTTTTCAATAGAGATTCAAAACATTCGCGAGCTAGCAATAACTACAATCGATTCAAGAGATTCAATGGAACCCGCGAATAATCAATGAGCAACCTAAATCGGAGCACATTAAAACTTCCTATGGCCGCTAATTAAGCATTTGTCGGACCAATTTATAACGATCGTTCAATTTTTTGCTCAGCCCTTTGTTTAAGCCAGCCTTCCCCAAAAGCCCCCCAAAGCCATCTTGCGGATGACCCTTATTTGGCAACCATATTTGGGAAAACGTCTCGATGATGTGACGTGCGTCGCGATAGCTCCATAAAATCTAGCCTGAAGCCATTTCTCCCTGCAAGCACGCCCCCCACAAACTAAACAACTTTTTTTTATTTTCCTCTCCTTCTCAAAACATGTCGCCCACACTCTAAACGACTTTCTCCCTCCAATCTCAATAAACGGAACACCACATCACAATAATCACCCCTCAAAACACTTAAAGTCATATCCAGACGAATCCAACCCTCACATCCACCATGCAATCCCACCAACGACCCCAATCCACAAAGAACGCCATTGACCTCCAACTCACATTCCAAATCTAAAGTCCATGTCCCTGTATTCAATACCAGCACCTCATAACCCCATAAATGCTCTCGCAAACCCGCAATCATCGCGCTGCCATATCCCAAATCTCCACGATGCACCCGAAAGCCATAACGCGCCCCCTCCGACCAACGAATCGCTCCCTCAAAACCAACAGGCAAGAATTCAACCCAAGAATCACGAGCCAATAACGCCCCATAACCTTCCAAACTCATCCACCGTGCGCCCCCAATCCCCCGCGCCAAAAGATTCACCGACAAACGACGGCTCTCCCCCGCCCGCAACACCCCCAACTTCACCCGGGTCAAATCATTCCCAGGACTTCGCAGCTCCAATGACCCCCCCACGCGACAACGACCCACATTCTCAACACAAACACGCGCCTGAACATCCTCTCCCTCCCCCGCCAACGGCGGATAAACCCACAAGTCTCGGAGCACTAGCTCACCTAACCGACCCGACAAAACCCTCACCAACCTCGCCGCATCCAAAGGCACCGCCCGGAAAAAACGATAAAAACCAGGAGTCTCAACACCTCGCCCACCAAGCAACAATCGCCTCAACTCATCAACACAAACTCCAGTATCCAAGGACAAACCCAAGGCCAAGACTCCCGCCGCAACCGCCGCCGAAACCAAAGCCCCCCTCACAGAACGGCCGCCAAACAACCCTGATGACAAAATCCCCGGCGCCAACAACTCCGTCGAAGCCCCCAAATTCACTCCCTCCCCTAAATCTCGACCCCCACACCCCCACTCCGCTACACTCAAAACGCTCCCCAAACTCGCCGGAAAACCCTCCTCGCTCAAGGAATCACTCCCACTCGGCGCAACCATCACCACTCCTCTACGCTTCCCATCCTCACAAACCCTCCTCACGTCCTCCGACTCCAACCAAGAAATCACCGGCAACAACAAAACTCGCACCCCCGCCTCAATCCCCGCCTCAATCCCCGCCACCAAACTCGCGACGTCACAGCCCTCGCCAGCAACCCCCGGAAAACACTCAATGGGAAGCAGTCGCGCCGCGGGAGCAACGCGGTGAATCACACTCGCCAAAAATGTCCCCAACTGAACATCCCCCCCACCACAGACCCTCAACGGCGAACGAAAATGACCCCGCAAACTCTCCTCGTAAATGTCCACCCCACCACATAAAAATCCCACCAAGACCCCATGACCCCTCGTCAACTCCCAAGCCTTCTCCAACTCCAAGGGCCCCAAATCACATCGACGATCCCTGAGTGACACATCCAACGCCGGAACCCCATACACCAACTCATCACGGCAAAATTGAAAATCCATGACAAACCCCCATTCAGACTTTTTCTAACAAAAGCCGAACATAGCAAGGCTTGCGCCAACTGCTTGGTGTGTAAAATCAAGGGGTGGAGGGAAGAGTGTCTGTCTCGAAATGCGAATTTTGTCGCAAAACGCGGCAATCAATCCCGATTGGACGCCAGATAATCACGGATCTCGTCGTAGGCCCCAGTCTCATTAGAGTAGCGGGCATAGTTTTGCGCCGTTCTCAACCACTCCTCCGTCGTCGGACGCAATTTTTTCAAAGCTTTTTTGAAGTGACTCGTCTCCAAGGGCTTAATTCCGCCACTCTTCAAGGCGTCGCTTAATGCGACTTCGATCGCTCCATCCACTAAGAGCTTCAAATCGGCCCCGGAAAACCGACCCGTCTTCCCCGCGATCCAATCTCGATCCACATCTCCAAGGGGCTTCCCTAAGAGCAAGATCCTGACAATCTCTTTTCGCGCTTCTCGATCTGGCGGAGGCACAAAAATCACACGGTCAAAGCGACCCGGCCTTTTCAGAGCTCCGTCTATATCCCAAGGCGCGTTTGTCGCTCCGATAACAAGGACCTCGTCGTTCTTAGAGTCCGCCCCATCCATCTCCGTCAAAAGCTGACTCACTAAAGTCCGCCCCGACGAATGACGCATCTTCTTCCGCTTGCCCCCTAAGGCATCCACTTCGTCTATAAAGATGATGGAAGGCGTCTCCGACCGAGCGTTTCTGAAGATGGCTGCAAGACGTTTCTCACCTTGCCCCATATACATATCGAGAATGTCATTGAGAGTCAGGCTCAAGAACCGCGCCTTCACTTCACCCGCGGTCGCCCTCGCGATATGCGTCTTGCCGCACCCCGGTGGACCATAGAGCAGAATTCCCCCTCCGATCTTCTTGCCGTAGGCTCGAAACATCTCCGGCTGCTGAAAGGGCAAGATGATGTCCATGCGAATGCGCTCTTTCAAAGACTCCAATCCGCCAACATCCGCAAAGCTTGAAGTTGGGCGCTTCACCTCAACCATGTCGTCCTCGCTCACCTCACCCCCACGCAATGGCAACGCGATCTTCTCCGGCTTCTCCTCAACCTCCAATTCATCCGCGAGCGCCTCCGACTTGAGGTTTGGATCGAGGTCAATCGCCGTTTGGTAGGCGCGCCTCGCACCCTCCTTATCCTTGCGACGCAAGCGACCACGAGTCAACCAGATATAAGCCTCACCGTTGTACGGATCCTCCGAGGTGATCGACTCTAACTGACGCAACGCCTCGTCAACCTTCCCGTTTTGCAAGGTGCAACGAGCAAGCCCCAAGCGGGCGCCCTCCGCCGTCTTATCCACCGCTAAAGCCTGGAGATACTCCCCCGCGGCTTCGTCGAATTTTTGCAGCTGCTCCAAAGTCCGCGCTAAGTGCAATCGCAGCGGAATGTTGTCTGGTGAAACTTCCAAAGCGGAACGTAACGCATTCAATGACTCTTCACTCATGACGACAATCCTTGACGACGCAGTAAGAAATTCGCGATGGGATTCGCGAACCAGGTATACAACACAAAAGAAATGTAAACAGCTGACAAAGCCAAGCCATAGGGGCGAAAGCTAGGGTGGTCCTCGGAGTATCGCGACACCCACAAATGCCCAGCCCACAACCCGACAACCAGAGTGAGTAAGACCATACGAGGCAATGACGCCATGAAAAAACTCAGTCGCAGAAACGGTCGATACCACCACTTTGATGCCTTCAAAGCCTGCGTATGCCACCAATCTCCCTGATCCGGATCTTGCCTTAACGACTCCCGAAAGGCCTCCCCAGCCTCCTTGATGTTCCCCTGACGAATCAAGGTCTGGCCCAACAATCTTTGGGCCTCTGGTGACTCAGGGTCCAAATGAAGGGCCCGCTCTACAACCTCCCGAGATTCCTCGTGTCGACCAAGCTGTACCAGCGCATAAGCGAGCATGATGAGCATCGACTCGGAATCAGGATCAAGCTCTAAACCCGCTCGGCAACTTGTTTCACAAGCAAGCCAATCTTCCTTTAAAGCGAGCACCCGCGCCTGAGCGCTGTAGTTCGCTAAATCTTCTGGATCCAATTCCAAGGCCAGCGCAAGCTCCTCCATGGCCGCGCCATCGTTGTTGCAATAGGCATGGCCAAGGGCTAACAAGCGGTGGTTCTCACTGACTAAGGGATCGAGGCGACAGGCTTCCCGCGCCTCAATGATGGCTTTATCCGCGTAACCATTTTTGAGCAATATGTACGCCATAAGACCATGGGGATTGGCCGCTTCAACATCGGCAACGATCGCTTGCCGGCAGGTCTTAAACGCCTCGGGCCAACGCTCCATATCCGCGAGCTGATCAGCTCTGATCCACAAGGTGAAGGACTGCTCATTCATCGGAGGATACCCTCTCCGGCGCTGGACTCAATGAGTCGAGAAACTCGTCGAGCTTAAGTGGGCGTTCAAGCCCTTGATAACTCTCCGTCGCCGCGTCCGACTTCTTCAACGCAGCCTCGACTTTCTCACTAACATGATCATTGAATTCTTTCCAATGCTGACAGACCTTCTTTGAAGTCTCCAAGTCGCTGACGCTGAGGGCGGCTTCTTGTTCTCGGAGCGTGAGCGCAACAGAGCGCCCGAAGAGGTCGCGGATTTCTTCGTCGAAGTGCAGCAGATAGCGCAGCCCCTGACCTCGTTCTTCGAGGCTCTCGGCGTTCTCTATCTTGGAAATCGCATGGTTTAGTTGGGTGTTGATAAGCCAGGTCCAACAACTTGAAAAGGATAGCAGGGCCAAAAAGAAATAGAGGAGCATCATTCGGCCAACCTTTGAATGTTCAGAGACTTCAACGGTGCCAACAATGTTGGCGTGGCGAATGAGACGCGCTTGATAGAGCATCAAAGCAAAACCCAGCACTATGGTCATGACTTTTCGTAAGGTTGGCTCGGGGTAGATGTATCCAAGCCCGCAGATTAACAGGGCGCTGGTCATGGAGACCGCGGCCATCTTGGGACGTTTGAGCTTCAGAAAGTTTGCGCATAGGAAGGCGACGGGAATAAGTAGTCCGCCACCTGGGAGTAGGAGCGCTGCTAACAACCCAAAGAAAACATGGTCGGGAGGGAAAATGGTGTCGATCTGACGCTCCGCGCCAAACTTCACATCATCGAGGTGAGAAAGGTCGTAACACGGCTCGCCAAGATGAGGCCCATTGTTCATCGGTCAAGTTTGCCTTCGATAGCGGCTACGGTGAACAAAAGAACGAATGCGCCGGGCCTATTGACCCGACTCCACAACGTCGGCCAGCGCCATTTCAATGTGCTCAAAGGTCGGAGTATTCACGGTTCGTTTGACTCGCAAATCTTCTTGAGAGAAGTGGAAGTATCCCTGCTCAATGCGAAGCAGAATTTTCAGAGCTTCGTCTCCAACGGCCTTGCCTGCTCGACAATGAACAACCTCACCCTTGGTCATGAACATCCGTCCGGCCCACCGATCGTAACGGATGGTTGCCACTCCAGAGCGCGCAGTGCGATTGAGGAATAGTAAGAGCTCCGAGATGTCGGTTGGACCAACGCGACACGATAAGGGACCCGGTAAGCTTGGCAGATGTCGAGTGTCTGAGGTTAGTGAAACGCCACACTCTGGTGCTGGTTCACTCTCTTCGGCCGCGTGAACTCGAAACAAGAATGGACCAATTTGAATGACATCATTACTTCGGAGGCGGGTGCTTGTGATGCAGCGTCCGTTGACATAGGTGCCGTTGAGGGACCGAGCGTCTTCAATGATGAATTGATCCTTCTCGTGAAGGATTGTGGCGTGTTTTCGGCTGACGGAGTCATCGGGGAGGCAGATTGAGACATTCTCATCGCGGCCGATGACATAAGTAAACTCGGGGTTGAGTTTGAACGGCCGATCGTAGATATCGCAGATCAGGTAAGTGACCAAGCGACTCTTGGGTTTGGGTGCGCCGCGTTTACGGGGTGGCATTTTGGTGCGGCTTGTGTGGCGACGACCTTTATTTGGACCCGACTTCCCTGCTTTAGCTGGGTTGAGTGGTTTGTGGCGGCCGGATTCTTGGCCTTGACGACCATACTTGGCCGTCGATGGACGCCTCGGTGCGCCACCGGGTCCTTTGGGTGGATTGAGATGGGATGGAGGACCGCCGGGGCGTCCTGGGGGTTGGAGCGGAGCGCCGGATGGAGCGCCTTGCATTCCCGGCGGAGCAGGGTAGCTGCTTCCCATTCCAGGACCGCTTGGAGCGTAGCCTGGAGCGGCGTGTGGACCGCTGGGCGGAGGACCCGCTGGGGGATAGCCCGGAGGGCCAGCTTGTGGATAGCCTGAGGGCGGAGCCGCTTGAGGAGGGGGCGCGCCGTACGGGTGGGCGGGACCGACGGGAGCGCGGGCAACTCGGGCAGGCCCTTCAAGAGGTTGATTGCGTTGAGTGGCGCGGGGGCGCTTGGGTGTGTCGGCTTTACCGTCTTGTTCGATGATCTTTTTGAAGGCGCTAATTTCGCTGAGACCGGCGATTTTATGAATGTCGTTGATGTCAACCATGCGGCGCTCTGGTTCGCCGCCCATGGCGGGAGCAGGCGCTGCGGGGGCGGCCATGGGTGGGGGCTCATCGGTAGAGCCCATGTCGAAATCTTCTTCGCCGAGCCAACCGAGTCCTTCGTCCTCATCAGATCCGTCGAGGTTCTCAACGGCTGCTTGATAGTCAGAGGCCCCTAATTCAGCTGATGACATAGAGGTTGTAGGACGTGCTTGGGGAGGCGCGCTTGGAGGAGGAGCTTGATATTGGCTTTCAACGCTAGAAGAATTGTAGAAATTGCTGCCCATGCCTCCAGTGCTTTTCCCAATGCCGGAGCTGGGGCTTGGAGCGGGGGGGGTGGGAGCAGGACTGCCACCTCCACCGCTACCGCCATAGAAGCTGTCACCGAAGCGCCCGGAGGACTTCGCTTTATACCCGCCTTGGCTGGCAGCTTCGCTGGCTGGGGGAGCAGATACGGGAGCTGGAGCATTGCCATCGGGCTCTGGCCCGTTGCCCATAGCATCTCCCCACTCTCCTCGACCGGAGAGGACCTTCCCGCATGATCCGCATCGTAAGCGGCCATCGGCATTATCAGCATCGCAGCTGGGACATTTCATCAATCACCGCGCAAAGATAGGGAACTCACAACATCCGTTTGGCAAGTTTCGACTTTCCAATTCTACGGTACGCCTCGTTTGATGCAAAACCCAAGGAGTCTTACTCACAAATATTCTCGCCGCCATCTATATTAATGACATTGCCTGTCATGAAATCGAGATCGGCGTGGCATAGGACAGCAATCGAACGGGCGATATCTTCGGGGGTCGTTAACCGTCCTGCAGGATTTCTATTTTTTGCAACTTCAAGCATCGATTCGTTGCCAGGAATCTTCCT
>JARGOJ010000041.1:6660-11589 GCA_029210225.1 Planctomycetota bacterium | reverse complement strand
AGTCACGCCTGCTTTCAAGGCGTTGGCTGTGATTCCTTTTGGAGCAAGCTCAAGGGCGAGCTGGCGAATGTGTGATTCGAGCGCCGCTTTTGCTGCGGAAACCGCGCCATAACTCGTCCACACGCGCTCACTGCCGGCGCTGGTCATGGCGTAGATGCGTCCGCCGCGACCCATAAGATCTCGGGCCATGACATCTTGTGTCCAATAAACAAGGCTATGGGCCATGACGTCGAGGGTCATGTTCATGTTTTTAGCGTTGATACCCGCGCCTTCGGCTGGAAAGAAAGGCTTCAGGGTGCCGAAGGCGAGAGAGTGAAGGAGAACGACGATTCGATCTTCAGGACCGAACTTTTCTTTGACGGAATCTAACACGTGGGCGCGCTTCTCATCGGAGGCTGCGTTCGCGTTGAAGAAGAGGGCGGTTTGGCCCGCTGCCTCGATATCTGCGACAACCGCTTCGACGACTGGCATGGTCGCCTTACGATCAAGGTGGACCCCAATAATGTTGAAGCCAGCTTTGGCGAGGGCTCTTGAAGTGGCCGCGCCGAAGCCGCTCGATGCCCCTAGGATCAAAGCCCATTGATTTTGATTACTCACAATTCAACCTCTGACAATGTCATACGTTCCAGACTAAACAGGACAGGGATTCTAACCTCACCACCACTCTCCCTGAAAGCCCCGATTAACAGGAATCTACGTCTTATTCGTCCCAGGGCTCTCCATGATTTCGTTGCACAAGACGGCCGTCCTCGACTAAGGTGAGTTTGCGTGCCGACGAAATTGTCCTTCTCAGGAGTTCCAATGGGCTCGAATAATAAGTCTCGCTTCTTGCGTCTCCCGATTCTCCTCGGGGGAAACATCGTCTTTGTTCTCTTTCTGGGGGCGAGTGCGTTTGAAGTCTTCCAGAATCAGCAGAAGATTCTTGTCACCCAAGAGTCCAAGCTACAGAGTTTGAACTCGAATTTGGATGCCCTGCGAGAGAAGCAGAAGAACTACCAAGAAGACTCCGAGCACAAACGCTATTCCTTTGTTTCAGACAAAAAGCTGGCTCGGATGCTTGAACAACAGGAGCAGGCCAATCTCCAACAAAGGCAGAAGCAAGCGGGTGATCACGAGGCCCTACGCCAGGACCTAGAACAACGCTTTGTCAAACTCACCGCGCAACAACGATCCAACCAAGAGCGAGCGATGCAAGAGATCGCCAATATCAAAGAGCAGAGCCAAAAGCAGGGTGAGAAGCTCGAACGCTATCTCAAAGAGAACAAGATCCACTTCAAAAGGGCCCTGCATGCCTCGGTTCGCATTAACGCAAAGAGCGAAGTGGGCTCTGGGATAGTCATCTTTAATGGCCGTCGTGGATCGAGAGAGCGCCTTGAAACCTATATTTTAACGGCTTTTCATGTCATTAAGGACAATCTGGCGACCAAGACGAACCCGGAACAACCTATTGATATTGACTTCTACAAGGATGGTCAGAAAGCGCAGAGCGCCCAGGCGCGCATTGTTGAGACGGAGATCCAGCAAGACCTCGCGCTGCTCCGTGTCACGACGGAAATCATTGCGGTCCCTGCCCTACTCGCCCAGCCTCAAACCATTTTAGCGACCAATATGTTCTCAAAAGTGCTGACCATTGGCTGTCCCCTCGGATACTCCCCGATGCCCACACACGGCGAGATTACTAGCACGACAAAGACCTTCGATGAACAAGACTTTTGGATGATTAACGCTCCGACCATCTTTGGGAACTCCGGGGGCGGAGTCTTCGATGAGAAGAGCGGTGCGCTCTTGGGTGTCTTGATTCGTATCGCCGCTTATAAAAATGTGATTGACGTCGCCGTGCCCCACCTCGGTATCGTGACTCCTCTTGATGCCATTAAGACTTGGCTGAAGAAGACCAAGCGCGCCTTTATCTTCGAACCCATCCGGGTGAAGAGCGCGGTCCTTGATGCGAGCCGGAAGAAAGACTGAAACTTCGCCTTCAGGGCTCTAGGTCGTATTTCTTGAGCTTTCGTCCGAGGGTGTTTCGACCAATCCCCAAGCGCCTCGCCGCCTCACTTTTGTTCCCCGCCACTTTTCCCATAATCCGTTCAATATAGAGCTTCTCCAACTCGTCGAGGGTTAAATCTTGACCGAGCAGGACCTCGTAATTCTCACCGGGAGTCGTTGGGGCCGGTGCACTGCTGAGGGGAGCTAGAACGGGGGGGGCGTCGAGCTTTTGGAAGGCTGGCAGGGGCAGATGAGAGCTCTGAATGACTGGGGAGTCACAAAAAACCACCGCCGACTCGAGGCAATGCTCAAGCTCTCGCACGTTTCCTGGCCATGTATAGGAGAATAAGAGTGATTCCGCAGCCGGAGATATTCCCCGGATGTCTTTGCTATATCGGCGGGCCAGGCGGTGGAGGAAGAAGCCAACAAGTTCGCGAATGTCTTCTTCGCCTCTTTCGCGAAGGGGTGGCAGCTTGAGGACCGCGACCCAGATTCGGAAATAGAGGTCTTCTCGGAAGAGGCCGTCCTTCACCATCTTTTTGAGGTCGCGGTTGGTTGCGGCGATGATGCGTGCTTTTACCTTTTGGGTTTTGGAGCCTCCGAGAGCTTCATATTCTCTGTCTTGGAGGACCCGGAGCAGCTTGCCCTGCACGGCGAGGGGCAGCTCACCGATTTCGTCAATGAAGAGTGTGCCGTCTTCGGCCTGTTCGATTTTTCCTTTGAAGCGGCTGTCTGCGCCGGTGAAGGCTCCGCGTTCATGACCGAAGAGCTCGTTTTCGATGAGGGCTTCGGGGAGGGCTGCGCAGTCGACTTTGACGAAGGGTTTCATTCGTCGGTCGCTGTTGACGTGAATGGCGCGAGACACAAGCTCTTTGCCGGTGCCGCTCTCTCCGTTGACGAGCACCGTGACATCGGTGCGAGCGACATGATCGATGCGATCATAGACATCGGACATGGCCTTGCCGATGCCGACGATCATATTGAAGCGTTCGCTGTCCCGGCGAAACAAAGATTGTTTATGAAGACGCTTTGGGGGTATGAGGCGTCGGCCGAGGCTGGAAGAGACAACAATCATAGAGACGCGTGCGGCGAGGAGTACGAGGAGGTTTTCGTCGCTCGCGTCGAAGGATTGTCCGTTCTTCTTGTTTAGGATTTGAAGGACGCCAATAATTTGCCCGTCCTTATCTCGCATAGGTACAGCGAGCAGGGAGCGGGTTGTATAACCGGTTTTTTTGTCGGTGCTTGGGTCGAATCGGCGGTCTTTAGTGACGTCCGGGACGTTGATGAATTCGCCCGTTTTCGCGACGTGACCGGCGATGCCCTGGCCTATGTCAAGCCGGATTTCATTGATCTCAGCTTGGGTGAAAGTGCGGGACCATATCACTTGGCGCTCTTGGTCGAGGAAGTAGAGCGTGGCTCGCTCGGCGTCCATGGCTTCGACTACGACTTTGAGGATTTCCCGGCGTAGGACCTCTAAATCGACTTCCGTTTGAGCAAGTCGACCGACCAGAACCAAGCTGGATAGGCGTTTTGTGGGGAGTGGGCTCTCACTCATGCATCAAAGTATTCCTACAAAGTCGCAGCACTTTTTCACACCATACCCCATTTCCAGGGTCTCTCGCCACCAAGCCTAAAATTATTGCACGATTCAAAGGAAGCGCGAGAATTTGACCACCTTCCGAGTCTGTGGTATCACTGATCGAACGGAATTTAGTCAACTTGGCTTTGTCGGCAAAATATGGAATGTAAGAAATATAATCTTCGCGCGTTTCGTGAGCTTCACACAGATGGGGATAAGTCGGCGTTCGTAGAGAAATTCTCGGAGCCTTTCCTCTATATAGTCGAGCCCGAGGGCTCGGGTCGCTTTGTCTTTCCGCTCCCGGATAAAGACTCGGGGAGAAAGCTATTCCTTGGGACGAGTGAAGCTTCGGATATCAGCCTTGAGTCCGAAAAGATCAATCCCAAGCACCTCAAGATTTTTCACCACGCGATTATTAAGGCTTGGTGTATTGAAGATCAGGATACGCGTTTTGGCACGAAGCTAAACGGCGATCCGGTTCGTCCCCTTGCAGTCCAGAGTCTCAGCGATGAGACAATGTTGGAGGTTGGGGAATACAAGATTCGGCTCTACTCTGTTTCTAGAATGGCCGAGTTGGTCTTCTCGGCGCCGGAAAAAATCACAAAAAAGGCCAAAGCTGCCAAAGCGACGACCAATCGCCTTGCTAGGAAGCCTAAGGGCAAAAAGAAGCTCGCTGATAAAGAAGAGGTTCGCAAGTTTCTCGATCTCTTTACGATGAATCAGTGTCGCACTCTTCTTCCTTTGGCCATGGAGTCGCGATACCTCGAAGACGACGAGTTTTTAGAGAAGCACAACTACCCATTTTTGTTTCTTGAAACGGTCAAAATGCAGAAGGGGAAAGCGCCTCTTTACGACTTTTCAGGAGTCCATGTCGATCAGAAGGTCTTTTGGCCCCTCCAATTACTTGGGGAGAGGAAAGAACTTGTCTTGGGCCGATCACGGAGCTGCGAGATCTTCCTTCAAGCCAAGGTTGTTTCCAAGAAACATGCGACCTTTCGCAAGCGCGATGAAGGTTGGGAAATTCAAGATCACGGCAGCGTGAATCGAACTTATCTGGACGATCACGCCATTCCCAGAAATGAATCGAAGATCTTGAAAGACATGACCGTCGTGAGTGTCTCGCCCCATATCAAGCTGCGCTATTACAGTTCTAAATCAGTGCTCGATATGCTGTCCAACTTAGAGATGGAATTCGACTTCTAACGCGACGCCATTATTTCTTTTCGCTGAGTGCTTTAAGCATGTTCGGGGCATATTGTGAATTCGGTTTCAGTTTTAAATGGGCCTTAAAGTCTTCATTCCTCTCTTTCTTTCGTTTGAGGAACTCATAACAACGACCGCGAAGGCGATAGAACAGCGCTTTG
>JARGOJ010000041.1:0-6650 GCA_029210225.1 Planctomycetota bacterium | reverse complement strand
AGGGGCACAGCCATAGAGTGCTGCTCATTCTTTTCTAACAGCTCTCCTAAGTTTTTGTAGCGTCTGTAGTTGTCCTTATCGATTTTGAGGGCCAATGAACACTCGCTGATCGCCTTGTCTTTCATATCTTTCTTTAAGTAAACGCGCGCTTTGCGATTGTGTGTTTCGCTGGCTAACAACGTCTTTGGTTGCAGATTGTCTTTGTGCTCTAGAGCGAGATCATAAGCGCTGAGAGCGGGGTCTAACTGCCCCAAAGCATAGTAGAGGTCACCGAGTCGAAAGGCTAGGTTCGCCAGGTCGGGTCGGGCAGCTAATACTTGCTTGTAATCGACCGCGGCGCTTTGCTTGTTCTTCAGTGAATAGTACAAATCTCCCCGTTTCTTGATCGTTGCGATGCTCTTTGGGTTCAGGAGAAGACTTTGTTTGAAATCGGCGAATGCTTTGTCATTCTGCCCAAGTAAAACATGACACTCACCGCGATACAGATAGACACACTTTAGCGATTGATAACGCCGCTCCGCCCTGTTGTAAAAATTGATAGCGCGAGCATATTGCTTGTCTTTTACGTGTTTTTGCGCCTTGGCGAAATGAGTAAATTCATTCTCTTGATTGGTATTAACGCAGAGGTCGAGTAGCTTTTTAAACCAAACAGTCGATTTGAATGTCCCTTCTAATTTGACGAGCTTCGCCAATTCTAATTCGTGAAGCCTATAGAGAATCTCCACGTTTGAAGTGTGCTGTGAATGACCCTTCAAAAGAGTTTTAGAGTAGATAGAACTCATTCCAGCGAGCTTGTAAAGCGTGGCTGCAGAAAGATAGTCAGCGCCTGTTTGGCCGCTCGATTGAAAGGCTTGATCAATCTTCTCAATGATTTTACTGCGTGCTTCTCCCTGGCGAATAGCTAACTTTGCTTCTAGAAACAAAAACTCAGCGTTCCTTACGGATTCTTTGCTTTTGAATTGTTTAGAGACCAGCGCCTCGGCTTCTAAAACTCTCAGTCGATCTTCCGCGGCTTTTAGTTTTACGTCTTTTTGCGCAACACTCTTCCAGCTCTGATTGACAAAGAAAAGCGCTCCGCTGGCCGTGACCGCGACTAAAAATAGAAGGATGAGAAGATTGAATTGAGACTGGGACCAACGTTCAATCCTCTCGAATATCGAGTAAGGATAGAGCTCGATAGGCCGTCCCGACAAATATTGCTTCAATTGTTTGGCCAATAGAATCGCGCTGACAGTGCGCTTATTGGGGTCGGCATTTAGGGCGCTTTCGGTAATCCAGTTTAATTCTCGACTAATATTTGGATTGAGATCGGAAGGACTGTTGATAGAACCTTGAATGGTATTCATGAGTTTGTTCAGCGCGTTGTCTCCGTCGACCGGAGCTTGCCCCGTCAAAATATAGAAGAGAATAGCCCCGAGGCCGAAGACGTCGGCGCGAACATCCACTTTTTCACAGGATGCCTGTTCAGGAGGCATATATCCTGGGGTTCCAACAATCGAACCGGCATAAGTGATCCCCGTCTTTTTTAGCTCGTCCTGTAGGTGACCCCACTGGCTCAGTAGACGTGAGTCGACCTCCGTTTCGTCCTGGGTTCGACGACCGAGACCCCAATCCATGACGAGGACCTCGCCATACTCTCCAATCATGATGTGTGAGGGCTTTAAGTCGCGATGAACGCAGCCGCGACTGGCAGCGTGGGCTACCGCTTCCGCAACTTTGACCAAGGCTTCCAGCAGCTCCGCTTCGCTTTGCGACCCTGATTGCCCGGCTTTTTGACCATCGCAGGCGTCTTTCAGAGTTTCCCCAGAAATCAGCCGCATAAGAATAAAGTACTCCCCGTTCGCGTTTCTTCCGGCGTCGTGGACCGGAGGAATCGAGGGATGATCCAGCGCCGCGGTAATGATGGCCTCCCGCATGAACCGTTCTGAGTCTTCTTCGCTGTAGGGGGGGAGAAGCAGCTTGAGGGCGGCGCGTCGTTTGAGACGAGTATCCGCAACACTAAAAACGACCCCCATGCCTCCTCGACCGAGTTCCTGTTCTCGGATGAGCGTGAAGGTGGACTGTGGAGAGAAGTGGGGGTCGTTTTTTAAGGCGTCGCTCAGCCAGGCGAGACCTACTGCGTCCTGACCCGGAAGCTCGCGGCTTGTGTCCCCAGACAGATAGAGGATGGGGGTCGCGCAGCGCGGACAAGGTCCCGTTTTACCGAGGTAGTCGTTGCTTATGTTGACTGACAATCGGCAATGAGGGCAGAGAACGGGGGTCATAGCCACTACTTTGGAAAGGGAGAGGAATTGGTCAGGCGAGAACCCTTGAGGTCGGGCCTGGGACACCATTCTAAAGTAGCGCGGCAAATTTGAAAGAATTGACGCGCCTCGTCATAAATCATGGGCTCTTAAGTGCCTATGGAATATCGAGTTGGCATCTTTTCCTTGACAGAACTTCTCGGATGCGTCATATTTTCCAACGAGCGTTTCCAACAAGCGTTGGAGAGCTCTAGCTTGGTGTTTATAGTGACGGCTCTAGAACTTGCCCGAAAGAAGCCCGACTCTCTCAAAGGCCGCATTCTGCGGGCTGCACGAGGGATATTTGCCCAGAACGGCTACCACGGCGCAACGACTCGGTCGATCGCGGCAGAGGTCGGCATCGACGTGTCCACGCTCTACTATCACTGGGGCAGCAAGCAAGACCTCTTCAACGGCATACTTCAAGATCTCCAGATGGATTTTGAGGACTGTCTTCGGGAATGGGTGCTTCGTTCAAAAACGACGCCGATTTCACAGTGCTTCGACCTTGGGGTAGAGATCCTCGGTCCCTTCTTTCTCAATAAGGACGTTGTTCGAGTTGTGATGTTCTCGTTCTTCGAGGAAGACTTTGCGGGGCGAGATTGGGCTGTTCAATCGCAGCGCCAACTGGTCTCCACTCTTCGGACTTTTGTTGAGAAGCGCTTTGGTCCCGAGGCGATCGTGCCGGAGTTCGACGTGGCGATTCTGTCGTTTATCGCATCGACTCTGACCCTCGTGGGGAGCCGTAGTTATCTCGCGTCGGTGCTCGAAATGGACGCGAACAGTGAAGAATACCGAGACCTGGTCATCCGAACAATCCGACGCTCTGTCGGGGCGTTCATAGGTTCAATCGTAAAAGGCGATCATCGCGTCGAATTAGGTCACCACGACGCGGTGTGAAGGAGGAAACAAGATGTTTTCATTTTTGGTCAAGCTGATTAAGAAGAACAATCTCTTACCTAAAATCTCAAAAACAGAGCGAGAAGCCCTGAATGCGGGAAACGTCTGGGTTGAGGGAGAGTTGTTCAGCGGTCGCCCCGACTTTCATCGAATCATGAAGGAAATCTATCCACAGCTCACAGCAGACGAGAAAGCCTTTCTCGACGGACCTGTGGAAGAAGTCTGCAACATGGTTAAGGTCTGGGATATCTTGCAACAAAAAGAGGTTCCCGATTATGTCTGGGACTTCCTTAAGAAACACCGCTTCTTCGGCCTCATGATTCCCAAAGAACACGGCGGACACGGCTTCAGCGCCTTGGCGTCAAGCGCCGTGATCGGCAAGCTCAACACTCATTCCATGACTCTGAACTCCGTGGTGCTCATTCCCAACTCAATCGGTCCTGGGGAGTTGCTGACTCACTATGGCACCCCGACCCAAAAAGAGTTTTACCTCCCTCGCCTGGCCTCTGGCGACGAAATGCCAGCCTTTGCGCTGACCGAGCCCAAAGCCGGCTCGGACGCTGGATCTTTGACGTCCTCAGGCACCTTGTTTAAGGACAGCGCCGGGAAGCTAAAGATCCGTCTGAACTGGAGCAAGCGCTACATCACCCTCGCGCCGATCTCAACTCTGCTCGGCCTCGCCTTCCGCCTTTACGACCCCGAGAATTTCCTCGGCAAAGGCGAAGACATCGGAATCACTTGCGCTCTCGTCTCTACCAAGCTCGAAGGAGTTGAAGTAGGTCGTCGCCATGATCCAATGGGAGTTCCATTTCCCAACGGCCCAACGAAGGGCGTGGACGTCGTGATCGACGCGGAGTCACATATCATTGGCGGATTGGACTGGGCTGGCAAAGGCTGGCGCATGCTCATGGAGGCCCTCTCCGCAGGGCGCGCCATCTCCCTTCCTGCAGGCGCAGCCGCAGGGGCGAAAGCCGTGGCTCGAAACGTCGGCGCCTACGCCGCGCTTCGCCAACAATTTGGTATGTCTATCGGTCAGTTTGAAGGGATTCAAGAACCCCTCGCTCGCATCGCTGGCAACGCTTACATCATGGAAGCGGCTCGAATCTTTACTTGCGGTGCCGTGGATAGCGGGAATAAGCCCTCTGTTGTGTCAGCCATTGCGAAATACCAGCAGACGGAGCTCGTGCGCCAGACGGTCAACGACGGCATGGACATTGTTGGCGGCAAAGGAATCTCTCGGGGACCCCGAAATCTCCTCGCCGACGGTTATACCTCCGCGCCCATCGCCATCACTGTTGAGGGCGCGAACATTCTTACTCGGACGCTGATTATCTTTGGTCAGGGCGCGCTTCGCTGCCACCCCTATATGCAAGCCGAAGTGACCGCGCTTGAGAATGACGATGTGAAAGGCTTTAGAAACGCACTGCTCGGTCATATTGCCCATGTCACACGCAACTTCTTCTTAACGGTTCTCTATACCCTGACTCGGGGCTCCGTGGCCCTCGCGGGTCCCTTCACTGGACCCACAGTGAAATACGCGAAGAAGCTTAAGTGGGCCTCAGCCCTCTACGCGCTCATGGCCGACTTGGTCGTCGCCGGGCTTGGACCTCGCCTGAAGCAAAAAGGCAAAATCGCCGGGCGCTTCGCCGATGTTCTCTCCTGGATGTATCTCGGCTCCGCGACCCTACGTCGCTATGACGCAGAAGGTTGTCGCAAAGAGGATATTCCTCTGCTCGACTACTCCATGCAAACCTCTCTATACAACATACAGCAGGGTTTTGAGGGTATCTTTCAGAACTTCGAGTTCCCAATCATTGGGGGTCTGATTCGCTTTGTTGGAAGCACCATCATGCGATTGAATCCTATCGCCAAGCCTCCCAGTGATAAGCTCGGTGAGAAGCTTGCAAAGATCTTGCTCACTCCCAGCGAACAGCGGGATCGCCTCACTTGGAATACCTGGGTCCCAGCGGACGACCAAGAGCCCCTGGCCATCATTGAGCGCGCTTTCAATCTTCACCACAAGAGTCTCCCGCTCGTGAAGGCCATTAAAAAAGCCGTCCGGGCCCGCGAACTCCCCAAAAAGCCTCTCCTCGATCTCCTCGATATCGCTCTGGAAAAGAAGATTATCACCGCCGAGCAAGCTCAATTGATTCGAGACACCGAAGCGGCCAGGGATGAAGTCTTAGCTGTCGACGATTTCAGCCCGGAGGAGTACTTTTCTCGTCCGAAGGAAAGTAAAGAAACTGAGAGTCAAGAATTGGCCGTCGCAGGCGCCTGATCTCTCGCTTTCTCCTAGTTTCATAGCTTCATAGCACCCCGATTTAGAATTTTTTTTCTGAATTGGGGTGCTCGATTTTTAAACCCGAACATTTCTATAAAAACAAAAAGGGTTTTGGCCCTTTGAAATGAACAGACAATAACGGCAGAATGAAGCGTTCAAATCCCATGGGGCTTTGTCATTCGAACGAAATTTGGGGGAATCCAGCGTGACAGCGAAAATCGAGCAAGAAATCCTTTCACTCCGAGAGCAAGTGAATCACCACAATCATCTCTATTATGTGCTCGGTCAATCTGAGATCACCGATCAACAATTTGATCGCATGCTCGATCGCCTTCAGGAACTCGAAGACAAATACCCCGAATACGACGACCCAAACAGCCCGACCCGAAGAGTCGGGGGCTCGGTCCTTGATAACTTCAAGACTGTTAAACACAACGTCGCCATGCTCAGCGTCGATAAGTCCTACAACGCCAAGGACATCAAAGACTGGTTGACCCGCATTGGGAAAATCCTCCCCGGTCAAAAATTTCGATTCTATGTCGATCCAAAACTTGATGGCGTCGCCGCCGGACTCCGCTACGAAAAAGGCAAGTTCGTGCTCGGCGTGACTCGGGGCGACGGAGTGCAGGGCGACGACATTACCAACAACCTGAGGACCGTGGGCTCAGTTCCCCTGACTCTGAAAGGCACTGCTAAGAATCCCATCCCCGATGTTCTTGAGGTTCGTGGAGAGGTCTACATGGCTCACGGTGTCTTCAAGGGCATTAATGAGCAGATCGCTAAAGAGGGCGGTGACCTCTACAAAAACCCTCGGAATCTCACGGCTGGAACCCTGAAGAGCTTGGACAGTAAAGTTGTCGCAGCCCGAAAACTCTCGTTCTCTATGCACGGCACCGGCGAGATAAAAGGCGCCTCTTGGGATACTCACACCGATTTTGTGAAGTCGGCGACCGCCTGGGGATTGCCTCAAAGCCCTCTCTCAAAGGTCTGCAATACTGTCGACGAAGTGATGACCTACCTCACCGATTTTGAGAAGACTCGTCGAACCTTAGATTACGACACTGACGGCGTCGTGATTCGCGTCGACAATTATGCTCAGCAAACAAAGCTCGGTCGAACAGCCAAAGCGCCGCGCTGGGCCATCGCCTTCAAATACGCGACAGAGCAAGCTGAAACAGTCATTCATA
>JARGOJ010001049.1 GCA_029210225.1 Planctomycetota bacterium | reverse complement strand
AATACTTTGTCTTGGCGGAGGAGAGAGGAGATCGTGAGGGGGCGAGACACTTTAGAGCGCGAGTCGAAGCGTTTCACGATGGGAAGTATGAGCAGCGCCTGAATCACGCGGGGACGCTCTATCTGAAGTTCTCAAAGATTCCGGATTCCTTGTCGATAACGGCTTTGGAAGAAAAGGATCATCTGCTCGTCAGGCAAGCGAAGCGGGGCCTCGACCCGAAGACTAAGACCGTCGGAGATTTGAAGCCTGGTCATTACATCTTAAAGGCGAAAAAGAAGGGTCAGGCGACCTTGAGGATTCCACTCTTCTTGAAGAGAGCGGAAGACCTTGTTTTAGAGCCTGTCTTTTATCCCGAAGACACGGTCCCGAGCGGCTTTATCCTTGTTTACGGCGGACGGGGTGTTGTCGGGGGCGACTTGGAAGCTCCGTCGAGCCTTCCTCGGTCGGAGATCAGCAGCAAAGACTACTTATTGGGGAAGTATCCTGTTTCTGCAGGGGATTATTTGGAGTTCGTCAACGCTGTGGCCCGTCACGATGCGGGGCAGGCCCTGTCAAAAGTTCCTCGCATGAAGGCGAACTCCGAGCCGTTGTGGACCCCAGATAAGAACGGCGTCTTCGTCCTCGAAGAACAGAAATTTCAAGGAATGGAGTGGGATCCGAAGTGGCCTATCTTCGGTCTGAGCTATGGCGATGCGGTGGGTTATTGTCATTGGCGCAGTAAGCTTGAGAAGAAGGCCTATCGACTGCCAACGGAGCTTGAATGGGAGTGGGCGGCTCGTGGGCCGGCGGCTTTGCTCTTCCCCTGGGGACAGAGGTTCGAGGCGAACTTCTGCAAGATGAAGCTCTCCCGGAAGGGCTACCCGATGCCCGAGGTTATTGGTGCTTTCAAGACAGACAGCTCGGTGTTTGGCGTGCGAGATATGTCTGGTGGCGTTCATGAATGGTGCACCAGTGAGTTCGACGAAGAGCGCGCCATGGTTGTGCTTCGTGGTGGAGCGTGGGTTAGCAAGGGCGTCCGTTGCCGGGCGGCGGCGCGAATCGGCGACCAACCGTACGACCGTCATGTGAGCTATGGATTCCGAATGGCCTGTGATATCGCGGACTTCGGAAAAGCATGAAGAAACTGCGCAAGTTAGCAAAGCAGTACGAAGACCTTCGCGCTCTGATAGAGCGCCCCGACGACACGCCAGAGACTCACACCCTGCTGCTCGAATACCTCGGTGATGGCAAAGAAGAAGCCGTCCGCATGATGGCCTGTCGTGCGGCGCGAGCTTACCCGGGCAATGAGGCGCTCAACCTCAAGTTGATCGAGCTTGCAGACCATGACCCCGAGAACGAAGTACGCTATGAAGCGCTCCGAGCGCTGGGGGGCATCATCCGGGAAGGCGATTTTTGGTCGGTCTCGGATGAAGAATTCCAGGCGGAGAAGCGAACGAAGATCCTCGCGCTCTTTGAAAAGACCAAAGATTACCTTCGTCATTTATTACTTGAAGCGGTTCGCTCACCTTTTGAGCGCTATGGTGCTGTGGAGGCCCTGGGGCCGCTCGGAGGCGAGGATTGGGTGGCGCCGTTGATCGGAGGGCTTTGGTACAGCGACGAAGACAAGGCCCGGCACTCGGCGTTGATCGCGGTCGCTGCGAGCTGTGATAAGCGGTGGCGGGGTTTGGTCCGGGACGCGCTGAAGGTCAAGAGCGAGGTTTTGTTTTCCAAAGCGCTGATCGCCGCGGGGGCTTTGCGACTTTTAGAGCATGAGGAAATGCTTTGTCGTGTCGCGTCTCGGCAAAAAAGTTCACGTTTACTTCGAGCTTCCGCGATAAAGGGCTTAGCATCTTTGAATAGCAAACGGAGTCGAAGCATCCTGACAAAAATAATGAAGAACCCGAAAGATAGACTTTCTCTGGAAGCTCGGGGTCGAATCGATGAGTTGGTATTTAGTAAGAAATTACTGGGCAGTAAAAATCTTAGCGTTAGTCATAAGTCTTGAAAAATCTAGCTTTTGTGGGATTCTTTGTGATTCCAATGGAACCTGTCAAGTGTCGAGGTCGTATAGCGCTCCGATCGGGCAGGCTCATAAGGAAGCTTTATTTTTCGGTTTGAACATCCGAGCGAGGCTTGATAAAGTTCGCGTTCGGCTCAAGAAAATCGGGAAAGTGGGCACATGGGGCCGTCATTTTCTCGAAAGTGACTTGGCTGTGACAGGCCGGTGACCGAGGCTTCCGATAGTAACGTCGCGCCTTAACACAGTTTCAGTCACCCATAGGAATTGGGTAAGTGGAGGATACTATGGGCGAACGAGGAAAATTCCCAACATTCACGGGACGACCTCGATCACTCTCTGGTTCAAGCACCGTTGCTTTAACCTTGTCTCTTGCAGTCTTTGTTGGATGCTCGTCTACAAACGAGTCCGCCAAGAAAAGCGATCGTAAGGGTCAAGCGAAGAAAACGCTGGATCAGAAGAAGAGTGACGCGACCAAAAAGACGTCAGATAAAAACGCTGGCAAAAAAGTTCAAAGCCCACCGGACGATAAAAAGGCCAAGGGCGGCGGCGGTTTGCTGGAAGAGATTGCGCGTAATCGAAGCCTGAAAGAACAGGAAAAGATCGCGCTCTCCGAGCACTATACTCGCGTCGGACAGAAGTTCTATGAACAGTTCCGATTCCGCGAAGCGAAAGCTAATCTGGAGAAGGCCGTAGGCGCCAACCCAGACAACACTAAGGCTCGCTACCTTCTTCAAATGGCCGGTTTGCTCCTCGGAGATAACCGCGACTCTTTCAAGTCAAGCGCCGAACGTCTTAAAGACGAGCGTGACGTGCGACTCCAACAAGAGCGCATCGAACTTCGCCGTCTCTTTGACAGCGGCTCGTCTCTTTATGACGAGAGCAAGTTCGACCTCGCCATTCGCAAGTTTGAGCAAGTCCTTGAGCGCATCAAATGGTCTCCCTACAACATTGATAGTGAAGACCTCGAAGGTAACGCTCGTAAAAAAATCATTGAAGCTCGCAGCCTAAAGCGTGAGCAAGACATCAAAGATCGCGAAGAAAAAGAAAATCGCGCTTTGATCTCCGCTCGCACTGAAGAGAAGTCAGCCCAATCCGCCAAAAAGCGGAAGGTTGAACTCCTCATCAAACGCGCTATGGATCAGCTTCGCCTGAACCAG
>JARGOJ010001048.1 GCA_029210225.1 Planctomycetota bacterium | reverse complement strand
ATTCACATCTTGGAAGCGACAGTCCCAGAATCATTGAAGCGCAGAATCCGGCCCATTTTCCTCCGCTCCTGACGAGACCGATTCTGCCTCTGGTTCTGGCTTTGTGAGCGCGTCATCGTCGCTAATGTGGATGTCCAAAACATCCAACTCTGCGCAAACGCAGGGCACACCTAAGAATCCAGCAATACTAGGTTCCGTTCGTCCCTCGTCGCTAGAGATCAGCTCTTTGATATAGGTCCCGCTTTGACTACGAATCGCAAGAAGCAGGCCGTCTTCTCGCTCTTCCTCGATCACAAGGGATCGGACTTCTCGCTTCCGGATGAGATCAGCGCGGCGGCGAGCGACGCGTTGTGGAGTTCTTTGGTCGAGGACCTGCGCAGAGAAGGCTGAAGGAAGCTCTTTGACCTTCTCAGGAGATGGAGCTGTGTCCAGGTATTTGCAGAAAGCGCGATAGCTCTTGTCTGGGGAGACTCCCTTGACGAGGGCAGGGGCCCGGAAATTTGTCAAACGGAGGGATTCTAGAGTGACCTTCTCCTTATTGCCCTCATTGAATTTGGCGGTGAAGGCCTCAAGGTCAATGGACCGTACTTTTGGCTTGAGAATCTCAAATACGAAGGGGCGGCCGTGTCCAAGCATAAGGACATCGACGTCTTCTCGTCCCATTCCATGAAAGAAGCCTAGGTTTCCTGAACCGAACGCTGGACAAAGCCCTGCGCTGATAATTTCTTGAACAGACTCTTCGTAGTGGCGGCCTTGCTTTTGGCACTTCTTGCAGCCTTTACCATTACATTTTTGGCAAACCCAACGGGTTTGAGAGATGCCTCGCTCATGCTTTCTGTAGCGTCCATAGACATAGATCGAGCGAATCTTCAAAGCGATCTGGGCTTCACCATCTTTGATGCCACAGAGAATGAAGACCAGATCGGGATGACGCCAATCGACATCTCGCCCACGATCGAGCCAACCGTCGCAGAGGCAAAGTCGCACTCCAAGCGTCCGTTTGAGAAGCCCGGCGTCGTCTTCGTCATAGACTTCTTTTTTAGCGCCGAGTAAAAAGCTGGAAAATTCAAAGTCTTTTGCGCGCTCAAGGATGGCGTCGATATAGATTTCGACCTCTTCCTCGATGGACAACTTTCTTGTCGTCTTCTCTTCGGACATGACACAGAGCCTCAATTGAATCGGAACTTAGTGGACAATACAGGGGGGTGATTTGGAAACCGTTTCCTTGGAGACTCCGACGCTGATCCCTTGGGATAAGGCCGTCCAAATTTGTCGGCTCCCTGGATCGACAAGGCGAGGTTTGTCGCTCACCTCGGAGAGCTTGATGAGCTCCATTCGTTCGTTGCGAAACACAACGAGGTGCTTGGTGATTCCTTCGTGAACGGCTTTGACGGCAGTGTAGCCAAAGTAGGCGGCAAGGAAGCGATCGCGGCTGGTCGGTGAGCCACCCCTTTGAATGGGTCCAAGCTTCGTGACTTCGAAATTGAGGCCATTGATAGCCTTCACAGCAGGTCCAATATGAAGACCAGCGTCGAGCTTGCCGGAGGACTCTTTCCCTTTTTCTCGGGCCCCTGAGGCGACGATCACAATCGTCGATGGGCGGTTTGCGGCCTTACGATCTTGGATGACACGATCTATCTCGCCAAGCTCGTAGGGGATCTCAGGAATGAGGACGACGTGGCCGCCGCCAGAGATTCCTGCGTTGAGGGCGGTCCAGCCGGCTTCACGCCCCATGACTTGCATGTAGAGCACTCTATGATCTTCTTCTTCAACGGAATGAAGTCGATCCACGACGGAGACGGCGGTGTCCGTTGCGGAGTCGAAGCCGATGCTGTAGTCGGTTCCGGAGAGCTCGTTCGTTGTGCTCTTTGGAATGGCAACTATGGGAAGGCCGCGGGCGCTGAGTTGACGAGCCAAGGCGAGGGTACCGAGCCCACCGATGCATATGATGCAGTCGAGACCTAGCCAGCGAACATTCTCGAAGATCTCATCGGAGAGGTCGACAATGTTCCCGTCTCGTTCTTGTTGAAAGGGGTTTCCACGCGGGGCGCTTCCGAGGATGGAATTGGACCAGCGTTGAAAGGCTTGAACATCTTTGGATCCAAGGGAGCGAACTTGGGGATGTTGGAGCAGGCCTTCGAAGCCGTTCATGATGCCGACAATTTCGGAGCTGTATTCGGAGATCGCTGTTTTAACGACGGCGCGGATAGCAGCGTTGACGCCAGCCATGTTTCCGCCACCGGTGAGTAATCCAATGCGCACGGGAGCAATGTCCTCTCAGTGGGAGGGTCGGTGTGATGAAAAGAGCCCGCCTTATTAAAGGGCGGGCTCCAATCTTAGTCAATTTCTGAAAAAGAAATCAGTGAAGATCACTTCTTCCGACGGCGACGACGAGTCGGTTTCTTCTCAGGTTCCTTCTTGGCGTCAGCCTTGTCGTCTTTCTTCGAAGAGCTCGAAGATCCGCCGCGACGGCGCTTCTTCTTCTTTTTCTTCGAGGTGGTTTTTGGCTTCTTGAGCTTCTCACCGAGTCCACCACGGAAGAAGTTCTGATCTTTGTACTTCTTGTCGAGGGCGCTTGGTGGTTTATCGTCATTGACCTTCCAGACTTGGCCGTTACGCATATACATGCGAGTGGCTTCCTCTTTAGTCAGCGGTAGTGAACCAATGCGACCATAAACGCTCAGCTGGTTGCCACTTTCGTCGACACCGCGGTCGCGGTCGATACCTTCTTCAACCATAACGCAGGGGCCGTTGGTTTCGCGGTAAGCAATCCACTTGGGAGTTGGCTTGACAGCGAATCCGCCGATTCCTGGAGTGTAATCAGGAGAAGTCAGTTGAACGACGTGGAAGCCGTTCTCACCGTCAGCGACGTAAGCGAAGTAACTTTGGATCGTGATCGAAACTTTGACATCGTGGGTATCACGAAGCTTGCCGCCGGTGAAGTATTCCACAAGCTTTGGCTTCTATGGGTTTTCAATGTCAATGATCGCAAAACCTTTGCTCTTCGCTGCGACGTAAGCGTAGGTGCGGACAACGTAGACGCTATGGGCGCCGGTTTCCATAGGCACTTCAGCTTTAGTCAACTTAGGATTCGCAAGGTCGGTGCAGTCGAGAACCTTAAGGCCAGAGCCTGTGGCGACAAAGCCATAGCGGAACTGGACAGCG
>JARGOJ010001047.1 GCA_029210225.1 Planctomycetota bacterium | reverse complement strand
ACTCCAAATCGAGGACGCAGAGTTCGATGACCCCTATTTATGTGCAAAACGCGTGGCCTCATTGACCACGCGCTCTAAACAGTGAAGGAAATCAGGCTTTCTTTTCCTTCTCTTCCATGACGATGACTTTCGCATTCGCCACGATACCCATTTCTTTGTCGAGATGAATCTCGGCGTTGAATGTGCCGATTGACCGAATGGCTTCAGTCAAGACAACACAGCGGTAATCGAACTCGATGTCGAGCTTGGCATAGGCCTCAGAGATCATGCGCTCATTGACAGATCCATAAAGCTCGCCATTTTCGTTGGCGCGTTGCTTAATGGTCACAGAGTTACGCTGAATCTCGTTGCCGATGATATCAATCGCAGCACGGCGCTCTTGCTCAAGCTTCACTAAGGATAGCTTCTCGATTTCGATGCGACGGAGGTTTTCGACGGTGACTGGAACCGCATATCCCTCAGGGATGAGGTAGTTGCGTCCGTGACCAGCTTTGACCTCGACGATGTCGCCGATGTTCCCAAGGGATGGGATGTACTTCCGTAATAAGAGTCTCATTTTATGATTTCTCCCTAACTTAGGCTAAATAGGTTCGATTCAACCCACGTAGGGGATCAAGCCCATGAAACGAGCCCGCTTGACAGCAGCTTTGACCAAGCCCTGGCAGTGTGAACAAGTTCCATTTCGTTTCCGACTTTGAATTTTCCAATTGGCTGTACAGCTCTTACGCAAGACTTCGATGTCTTTGAAATCGACATACTTGCAGTCTTTACAAGGCCGCTTGCGACCTGTCCGCCGACGCCTAAAACGACGACCACCATTGCCACCATCGCGGCCACCGCGATCTCCGCCACGATCATCGCGGTCACGACGATCTCCGCCACGATCATCACGATCTCTACCGTATCTTCTGTCCTCACCCATGGTTACGGACTCCTCTCAACTCAATTATTCTGATTTTTCTGTAGTTTCCGCTTTAGCTTCGGCTGTGCCTTCAGCTTCTGCTGGCTTCTCAGCAGCGCCTTCGCCACCCTCAGCCTTCTCGTCGGTTTTCTCTTCCTTCTCTTCCTTCTTTTCCTCTTTAGGAACGAATTCAGGAGGGAGACGGTGGTGAACGACGACGACGTGACGAACGATACGCTCGTCAAGGCGCAAGTTGCGCTCAAGTGTTTCCACTTGTGAAGGATCAAGGTGGAAGTAGGCGGTCAGGTAAGAACCACGACGGAGGCCTTTGACCTCGTATGCCAACTTCTTGTTCTCAGCCCATTGCTCAACTTTGACAATGGATCCTTCGAGTTTCGTAATACGCTCGGACAATGACTCAACTAAAGCATCCCACTCTTTTGTGACGTCGGAGGGATCGTAGAGAACCATAATTTCATAGAGGCGCTTGTCGCCTACCAACACTGTTACTGTCATAAGTCACCATTTCCTCAATGATTATTTTTCTTCTGCTGCTGCTTCGTCTTCTTCAGCTGTCTTGGTGTTGACGCGCTTGACTTTCACTTCCATGATCATGCGATCGTGAGGAGTGACAATTTCAAGGCCTTCACCAACAACGATGTCGCTAACCTTCAAGTTCTCGTTGGGACCGACATCGTCGATGCGAACGTCGAGAGACTCTGGCAACGAACGTGGCAATCCACGAACTGCAACGTCTTGGACAAACTTATTCAAGCGTCCGCCGAGCTTTTGACCCTTCGCGACACCTTTGAAGTTGACGGGCACGTTGACGACAACATTTTTGTTGAGGTCAATACGCTCAAAGTCGACGTGAAGAATGTGATCATCGAAGGAATCCCATTGCAGGGCTTTGACGACAGTGTTGGTCTCTTGACCATTCACTTCAACATCTACGAATTTGATTCCGTCGTGAATCAGAGCTTCAAGCTCTTTGCGATTCACTAAGAGGGATTGCACTTCACGATTACGTTCAGCTCCATTGTGACCTCCGTAGAGGACTGCTGGAAGCTGGCCGGCGTGGCGCAATGTACGGCAAGCACGGGTGCCTCGCTCTTCGCGAACGCTTGCCACCATTTTCTTGTATCTCACGCTTCTAACTCTCCTAGACTTACTAAAACGCGTACACCAACAAAAACCGTCTTAAGTTGCCTCAAACACGCGAACTTGTTGATCGCCGTAAACATGCTTAACTGCGGAAAAGCTTACTTACGGACTTGTTCATGTGAATCCTGTGCATCGCTTCTCCGAGAAAATCCGCCACGGAGAGAACTTGTAAATTCGGCAAATTTGCCGTCACAGGGATGGTATCCGTGACGATGATTTCCTCGACAGGAGCCGCCGTCAGTCGTTCAATAGCCGGACCGCAAAAGACTGCATGGGTCGCCGCGATAATCACCCGTTCTGCTCCTTTTTCTTTGAGCAGATGAGCCGCTTGTGACACCGTGCCGCCTGTCGAGATCAAGTCATCAACAATCACCACATTTCGACCGGAAACGTCTCCGATCACAAAGCCAACCTCCACAGAATCAGGGCTGATTCGGCGCTTTTCAACCACAGCCAGTCGCGCATCAAGCAACTTGGCATAGGCCCACGCCATCTTCAAACCTCCAACATCTGGAGAAGTCACAACTAAATCACTCAAGTCGAGTCGCTTTAAGTAGCGCGCAATCACTCGCGAGCCGTAAAGGTGATCGACTGGAATATCAAAGAACCCCTGAATCTGAGCGGCGTGCAGGTCTAAGGTGACCACTCTATCAACGCCCGCTGTCTCAATGAGGTTCGCGACCAATTTGGCCGTAATGGGAACTCGTCCCTCGTCTTTACGATCCTGACGGGCATATCCGAAATAAGGGATCACCGCTGTGATTCGAGCTGATGAAGCGCGCTTAAGCGCATCAACCAAAATCAACAACTCCATTAAATGGTCGTTGACCGGGGTGCAAGTCGGCTGAATGATAAATACGTCCGCGCCGCGAACGTCCGCCTCGATCTTCGCCGAGACCTCACCATCCGGAAATTTCTGAATATCTGCCTTGCCGAGGGGAACCCCCAAATACTTGCAGATCCGCTTCGCGAGTGTCCTGTTGGAATTCCCTGAGAAGATGACCAGGGGCTGTGTGCCAATCATTTCATGGTCCTTCTACTTGCTGTCCCATTTTCCTGAGACTGACCAAGCGGTTTGGCCGGAACACCGACCCAAGTCTCAC
>JARGOJ010001046.1 GCA_029210225.1 Planctomycetota bacterium | reverse complement strand
GTGGATCTTGATTGCCCTATTCTCAACTTGAAGATTCCTACAGGCACTAGGCCAGGACGCAGCTCAATTGTTGTTTCCGAGGCAATTGACCAAGAGCTTCAAAATCTCGCAAATCCTGTTTCCCTAGTGTGCCGCGGAGGGCATCTCGGTGGCTATGACGACGGTATTCAGGATGTTAACTTTGCCTGGTCTGACTTGTATTTGTCCGAGCGCTTAGGATGCCCGGATCCAACAGATCCCACGACAGTCCAGTGGATCATTGAGGACAATCGACGCTGGGTCAAGGATATCGAGTGCGTCGGCTTCATGAATAAGCAACGGATAGCCAATGAGTTCGATGAACTCGTGGAAGTGGGAACAAACTTCGGGCAATTCCATCGAATCGGAACCTTTGCTTACTTTGTAAATACAACCCGTGACCCAAGCGGTATCAAGTTCTCGCGATACGACGCTGAGACTTTCAAGCCCTGGACCGCTTTCACGGGCTTCGAGTTCATGCTGACAACCTTCTTCGATCTCAATAAAAATAGGATCACTTTCCCTGATGGGAAGCCGTTCAAGCCGGTCGTCATCTTCAAAGGGGACAAAGAGAAGCTTGATAATGGCTTCCCGCTGCACAACTTCAGCCTGAATGGTAAGTGGTCAATGGTCGTGGCTCGACTTGCAAAGCTCGCTAATGTGACCTTTGTGCCGAACAAGAAAGGTGAGTGGATTGTCTTCAAGCTCGACCCAAAGATCTTACCTCGCTCGATTGGGGGCTACACCGGCGCGGGCAACCCGGTCAACCGATTTCGCCGAAACTCAAGAAGCGCCAAGCACAGAACTATCTATCGTAGTCGATACGATTTCAGAGTTGATTTTGTAGAGACTGTTGCCGGTGAGGCAGGGGCTCAGTCGACGAGCACTGTTGTTGATTCTGGCGATATCTTTCCAATCACTGCGGTGAATGTGGTCATTACTCCCTTCGACATGCCCGGGCCTGACGGGGAAACTGTTAAGCGCGGAACGATCTTGCCTATTGAAGAATTCATTTCGATACTCAACTTGAATCCAGAACGGCACTTCCCCCCTACTTTTCTTCGTATTTTTGGAACCCTGAGCCTGGGCTTTGTGAAGAAATTTGGTGTTGGCCAGGGCATGGGCTTCTGGTTGAGCTTTGACCACACAAAGACAGGCGGTTCAACTCCTTTCGGTCGAGCCGTTGCAAAGACGCTGTACGACTTTTGGCGCAAGCTCTTTCAGATACCCAAAGAACTAAGGGACAACCTCGACAAGATAAAAGCGAAAACCTCTGAGGTCGTTGACACTAGAACGGGCAAGCAGGCCCCTTCTCGCGTTTATTTCGATCACACTCTGATCCCCACTTTTTGGGGTGCGGGTCAGCCTGGAACAATGCCAGAAGAAGGGACTGGATTCCTTACAGTTCGGCCGTGGGCTGTAGGTGATGCTGATAAGAAATTTGACGACGCTGATCCTTGCGATTTCGCGGAGCTTACTGTCAAAGATGGAAACAATGGTCTCTTCCTAGTTAAGACTTTGCCTGACTTAGAGGGGCAGTTCGGTCGAGTTCTATTCACGACCTTCAAGAAGCTTCCTCCTAATGTTGTGGGAATTGATGGAGTCTCTCACTTCTTGGAGACCTCGGAACAAGATGGGTCCTGGCGATGCTCGTTCCAGTTCTCCGCAGAATTGATCTCGTCTAACATTGAGAATTACTATGTTGTGGAAAAGCCGGCCACTGAGGCGCCCACAGATGGCCAGGGACCGGTCAAAGAGGAGCGTGTTCGGCAAGTCTTCGCGGGTTATGCCTGGAACGATGAGACCTCGACGGCAACTATTGACCAGCAATCCGGAGAGCTAAAGGTTTCGGGCTTCGATCTCTACAACGAGAATCGATTGAAGTCTATTGCTCTTGGACTTCGCCAAACACACTATTTTTACATGCAAGATTGGCTCATCGGAGAATTCCGAGCGTCAGGATTCGATCCTGATAAGGACCTACCCCAGAGCAACTACGACGTCGCGTTGCAGCATTCAGAGGGCTTCTTTGAGGCCGTCTATAACGCTAAAGCTCCCAAGCCAAAGCCACTCTTTGAAGTGATCAGTCCGGAGGCGGCCGAACTCCTCTTCAAATTTGATGAGGACGAGCTATGAGTTATTGGAATGACTTCTTACGGAGGAAACTGTTACTTCGTGATCACAGCAATTCAACCAGGCTCGATGAGAGAGCCGGTGTTCAAGTTGGATACAGGGTCGAGAGAGAAGAGAGCCAGACACAGGGCACAGTTGAGGCTGTGGTCTACTTGGAGTGCGGCTTTTATCTCCAGGGCGGAGCGCCAAAAGAGGATGGTAAGTCTTGGGGCGGCGGGTTCTTTGCCGCTGGTGGTGAGGCGACAAAGGATGGCTTTAAGCCTTATCTCAACGCGAGCCAGCAACTGGACGATCGATACAAAGCCGTTCGGGTTTCTGGACAGCGATATGTTGCTTGCAAATCCGGTATCTCTTCCTCGACTACCCCGGCGCCGACCAGGTCGCTGCTCAAAGACGTGATCTCTGCGAATAATGTCGGCGCGCAAATGCCACTGGGTCAGCCTGGTGTTCTCCTCGCGGGAACTCGCGAAATTGAACAGCATCTCAATTTCTTTCCAGCGTGGAATGGTGTTCTAGCGTCCGACGATAAGGGGTTGAAGCGATCTAGTCTTGTCGCTGATATAGATGCCGGCGCTATCAATGAGTCGCGGATCGGCGCGCTCCATTCAATTATTCGGGTCTCTCCTTCTTGGGACGGTCACTGCACTCCGGCCATTTATTTGGCGCAACGGCCAGAGGAGAAAGATCTCGGAGGAATGTTTTATTCCCATGGGCGCGGGGGAAGCACCGGGCCTGTTCTTGGTTATTTGGGAACAGATTTCTTCGGCCCTATCTCAGGCGGCACTGACGGCGGCGACAAGCACAACATCGGAGTTAATGCCGATACACACGCGTGCAACCAAGGACACATTGACGGTCTCGCGCCGATATATCTTGATGCTCGCAGGGATGCACCGTTTTATTTCGATCCCGAGGACTACGAGCTTGATCAGGACTGGGGCGTTTTTACGAAGTGCTACCGTCGGTACAACCCCGAGAGATTGCATCAGTCTTTCGCGAATGGAGCGGTCGAGGGTGC
>JARGOJ010001045.1 GCA_029210225.1 Planctomycetota bacterium | reverse complement strand
GTCGCGGCTGACCTTCAGAGATCGTTTGAGTAATGCTGTTTTCTTGCTTTTCATCGTCGGCGCCCCCATGGACAAGGCATGATGCAATCTTCTCGGATGGCCACGTGGGGCGTTCGATACGGCAGCCCCGGTGTTTTAAAGAGATGTCGCACCACGGGTATGGCGAGCTCGTATTCGTGGGTCACAATGGCTTGGACTGCTTGTCCATCTTGATTGTAGTTAATCTTGACGCGGGTTTTGCTCGCGGCAGCCGCCGAGCGAGCGAGGGTGGCGCGGCCGTTCGGACCAGGATAGGACACCGAGGCGCCTCCAGCCACATCGCTGCTACCAGCGATGCTTGAGCAGATAAAGATCGCGGCGCGCTCGGCCATGCCCTGGGATCCAACCCCCGGGGACTCGTCCCCCACCAAGGCGGCTCGGGCGGCGGTGTAGGCGGCGTGATTCACCACGATGACCGCTGTGTTAAACAGCGCAAACTGCATAATGCCTGCGATGACCAGGAATTGAACAGGAGCAACAATGACAAACTCTGTCATCGCTTGCCCGCTCTCTTCTTCCCGAGCGATCTCAGAAATGCGGTTCCATATTGCACGAATCATACCGAGGCTCCCATGAGTTCGACGAACCAGTGGAACAAAGTGCCAATTGAGATTGCGACGCCGTAGGGCACTTTTTGCTTAATAATATCTTCGCCTTCAGGAGGCGCCTTGATCGTGATGGCGTACCTTGCTGCGCGCCCCAGGCCCCGCAACAAAACACCCTGCCAGGCGAGTGTGCCAATCGCGATCAACGACCCCGCTAGCATACTCCAGAAGATGGAGCCATAGATAAACGGTGAGCCCATAATGGCTCCGATCGCCGCGACAAGCTTCATATCTCCAGCGCTCAAGGCACGAATCGCCACCAGGATGCCAAAAATCGCAACCGCCGGCAAAAAACCAAAGGCGAAGTGGTTCCAAAGCAGGTCGACCCCACCGTTCGCCCATGCGAGCGTCAGGCCAAAGGCCATGGCGGGGAAAGTCAGCCAATTATAGACCTTTCGGTCCCGTAAATCGGTGACCGCAGCTATGATTAAAACCGCGAAGAGTAGGACCGGTGTGGCCACTTTGAAAATGATTTCTAAGTCCATGACATCTCTATATCCTCATCAAAGTACGGACCAGCCAAATAAAAAGTCGGGATTTATTTTTTATCTTGGCCTTAAAGTCCTCTCCTTAAGTTACTTAAGTGAATCGTCCGGAGCGCCTTGATCGTTTCACAGACAGGAAGTTCGTCCCATATCAGTCTCATGAACGAAGCGCAAAGCAGCTCATGATACGACTGGCTTCTTCCCCATCGCTTGCCCTTTTGATCGTCGACCTAACTTGACGACCCTGTTCTCGAGGACCAGAATCATAGGGGCGATATTCGATCGCGACCATGGCAGAGCTTGGTGTTGCAAAACCAAAGATCAAGGAAGTGTCGAGCATGTTGGATTCGCAAGAAAACGCAGAGCCTAAGCTGACGAAATCCGGGCACGACGTGCTCGATGGGATCGCTTCGCAAATTCACTCACGTTTCCAATTCAAAGAACAGATAAAGTCCTTTGCTGAGTATCTAAACGCTGTCCAAGAGTCCCCCTGGCTCCACACGCGGAGCTCGGCGCAATACATCAAAGACACCTTCGATTACTTTGGCAGCTATGAGGTTCAGGGACTGAGCGGCAAGGTTCGTCGTTTCAAGCTCTTTGATTTGGACTTTGCCCCTGATGAAAATCCTATCTCCGGACAAGAAGTCGTCCAAAATCAAATCTATGCCCACCTCAGCTCCTTCGCAGAGCGCGGGGTGACCGACAAAATCATCGTGCTTCATGGTCCCAACGGTACAGGTAAGACCTCGATCATCAAAGCCATCATGCGGGCTATGGAGCACTACTCCCATCAACCTGAAGGCGTCCTCTACACATTTAACTGGGTCTTCTCAGACAACGCCGACCGAGTCTCCCTCGGCTTCGGTGACAAGAAGGCGATAGGCCCAGAGGAATCCCTGGCCCACCTCGACGTGAAAGATATTAGCTTCAAAATTCGTTGCCAACTTCGTGATAGCCCGCTGCTTCTTATTCCACCTTCAGAGCGCCACGATTTCCTCAAGGAGGCCTTCGAGAAACATAAGCGCCCCATGCTGCTTAACCAAATCATGAACTACGGCGATATCTCCCACAAGTCCCGGGAGATCTACAACGAGCTCCTTAGCTCTTACCACGGTGATTGGGTTCGGGTGCTTCAGCACATTCAGGTCACTCGCTATTACATTTCGAAGCGCTACCGCCGAGGAGCCATTACCATTGAGCCCCAGCGCAATATTGACGCCTCGGCGCGCCCATTGACCATCGAGAAGAGCTTCCAAATCCCAACCATTCTTCAACAAGCCAACCTCCACGACATTTACGGTGATTTAGTGGACGGCAATCGTGGCATGATCGAATACTCCGACTTCTTTAAGCGCCCCATGGAGGTCAACAAATATCTGCTGACGACCTCCGAGCAGGGAACGATTAGCCTGAGTTCGACCATGGCCTATCTCGACGCGGTCCTGATCTCCACGTCGAACGAGAAGCATCTGAGTCTTTTCAAGGCCGATCCTGACTTTTCGTCCTTCAAGGCCCGGATGGAGCTTGTGAAAGTGCCCTATCTGTTGCAATGGGGAAAAGAAGCTGATCTCTACGAGAAAAAGCTCCAGTCCATGGCGCGAGGCAAAGATATTGGCCCTCATGTGGCTAAATTACTTGGCCTCTGGGCGATCCTGACGCGGCTTCGTCGCCCCGCTGCGCAAGACTTTGACGAGCCCCTGAACCGACTGATCACTCGTCTTTCAGCGGTCGAGAAAGCGAACCTCTACGACTCTGGGGTGCCTCCAGCCGAATGGCGTGACGTAGAGAAGCAGGAATTGCTCGCAGGCCTCGGGAGAATTGCCGCGGAGTTCGATGAAGCGGAAGACAAATTTGAAGGGCTCTTCGGACCAGAATACGAAGGCCGCCGAGGTATAAGCGCACGGGAGATGCTTACGCTCATCAATGATGCTGCGCTCTTGAAGGACTATCGATGCTTATCAGGTCTGTCTGTGTTGCGGGCCATCGACGACTTCGTCAAAGACAAGAGCTTGTTCGACTTTCTTCGTTTAGATATTCAGAAGAC
>JARGOJ010001044.1:1433-3181 GCA_029210225.1 Planctomycetota bacterium | reverse complement strand
TCGGCGTAGGCCTTCGTCGAAGGGGACGATTGTTTCGAATCCAATGCTGGCGCGGCCGTGATCCGAAGCGTCCTTGGACTGGACTCAGAGTTGTGTATGCCCCCATTAGGAAAGGTGCAAGGACGAGACTGCTCAGGCACCAACCAATGACAATGTCATCAAGTTTGGACAGCCTGATTGAATCCAATTGGAGGACACCCCCAAAAAAGCATGCGACAAGGAAGCCCAGAAATGCACTCGCGGATATGAGGCGGAACTTTGATCGAATGAGGGTATCGACTCCGCCAAACCAGATTGATCGGTCCATCAAAATTCTCCTTCATTTCCGCCGAGTACTTCAAAGTAGATCTCTCGGAGGCTCATGCGTCGGGTTTCCAGCGCATTTAGGTTTGAGTTGCTTTCCAATTTTGCGAGAAGCGACTTATTGAAGTCGTCAAATATGACAACTTGTTCACTGTGAGGACTCCCAGGTTCAATGAGAACTCGACGAACTCCCAAGAGGCCTTCTGTGCAGCGTTTCAAGATGTGCGGGTCGTCTGTCGTGACATGAAAGCGTGCTCTTCGATAGCGCTGACGGAGATCTTCGACCCCTCCCTGCGCGACAACGAGACCGTCTTTGAGGAAGATGACTCGGTCGGCGACTCGCTCGACGTCGTCAATGAGGTGAGAAGAAATCAGAATGGCTCTGTCTTCTTTTTCCACCGTTTCAATCATGACTTCGAGTAAGTCTCGTCGAGCAAATAAATCCAGGCCTAGAGCGGGCTCATCGAGTAAGATCAATTCTGGATCCGACGCTAACGCGAGGATAATCCGCAAGCGAGCCAACATTCCCTTTGAGAGTTGTTGAACGCGCTTGTTCACTGAAATATCGAAGCGTGTTAGCAACTCGTGGGCCCGATCGTCATTCCAACGATCTCCCCGCAGTCCCTTGACCAGTTTCAATTCGTCTTTCACTTTGGTCCAAGGCCAGACTGCGCTGTTGTCGTTGACGTAGGCCATACGATTGAGAACGGAAATTGGACAGTTCTCAGGATCGTGCCCGAGCACTTCAACCTCGCCATGATCACGGTTTAAGAGACCAATGAGGATGTTCATCAGTGTTGATTTACCGCTGCCGTTGCGACCAAGTAAGGCGGTCACTGAACCTCGGGGAACTTCAAAATCGACGCCCTTCAACACTTCTTCTTTGCCAAAATTTCGGCGGACGTTCTCTACTCGAACCAGGGGTTCTTCAAGACTGTTTCCTGTCATGATTGCAACCTCAATCTCTGCCATAATTCTTCGAGCTCTTTGTCGTTGAGATTTGCGCGACGAGCAACTTCTAGAGCCTCTCGAAGCTTCTCTTCAACAATCACCAATCGATCTAATCGACAACGCTGATCGGCCTGCGGTGAGACAAACACTCCAACTCCTCTTTTGCTGTAAATCAGCTCTTCTTGTTCAAGGTCGCGGTAAACGCGGACAATCGTATTGGGATTGACCACGAGGTTGCGCGCCAGAGATCGAACACTCGGTAGCCGAGTGTCTGGTCGATACGCCTGGCGAGCGATCGCAAACTTGATGCGGTTGGAGATCTGCTCATACACCGGGACATCACTATCGAAGTCCAGGGGTTCCGTCAGACCGAGAGGGACGGCATCCACTTTCACCTCCTCGGTAAAATTTCCAACCGTTCTACTGTTCTATCTCAGTAGAACGGTTACTGTTCTAGTGTTATAGAACAGCGACTCACCGTCAAGGATAAATCT
>JARGOJ010001044.1:0-1333 GCA_029210225.1 Planctomycetota bacterium | reverse complement strand
TAGGCGGCTGTGTGAGCTCAAAGGCCGCGCCTGCGCCGACCTGGCAGACCAGTACAGTCTACTTTGGCCGGAACATTGGAGCGACCGAGGGCGTTTCCGACGAGGACTGGACTGGCTTCTTGAAGGCTTCCGTGACCCCGGAGTTCCCCAAGGGGCTGACGGTCCTTGACGGCCTCGGTCAATATAGAGATGAGAGCAAAGAACTCATCCGAGAACGAAGCAAGATCCTCATCCTTGTTCACCCCATCGACGAAAAATCTCGCGCAAAGGTGAAGGCCATCATCGATAGATACAAGTCGCAATTCAAGCAAGAGTCAGTGCTCTGGGTCGAGGCTCCGTCAAAGGTCAAGTTCCGCTGAACGGTCAAAATCGCTAGATCACCCTCGCTGGCGTGACCTTCGATTTTGCGTCGATTCGGTCTTGCGGGAGGGCCTCGGGGACCGCCGTTGTGAACTCGACAGACGACGGCCAGCCTGGCTTGAATCGGAAGAACAGCCCTGCCCTCACACAATAAACTGCGATTCAGCAACGACCGGCTTAAACTTCAGCCTTTAGACGAAGCCGCGACTTCGCCTGCCGATTCCCTTGGATTCCCTGGGTTACGAGGCGAACAGGCCAATGGACCTCGGCAAATCATGCTCTGATACCGGAGTCCCCTATCGTTGCTCTAGCACTTTTGACTTCGCTTTTGAGTAAGGTATGGCCGACAAATAGAGAATTGCTGGTCTACGTTTTCCTGCACCTATCGCGCAGGAGTTCTGATAGATCGATTCCTGGGTGAAGGAGATTTAGGGCATGCGCCAGAGTATTATTGCTATCAGCCTCGTACTATCTGTTTTGATTGCTATCGGTCTTGGTATCTATAGTTATACGACAACAATTGAGTGCAAGATGGCCACAGGTCAATCCGGTGGAACCTACAACCGTTTAGGTACATCCTTTGCCTCAACCTTCAACTTACAAACGAAGAAGGTTTCGTTGGAGGCTATAGAATCGAGTGGTTCTATCGGAAATGCGAAGTTAGTCGCTCAGCGAAAGGTCGACTTTGCCTTCGTTCAAAATGATGGGGATGGATACACCACAGTCCGGGCGATCGCCCCGCTGTACAAAGAAGTCCTCCATATTATTACTAACAACAAGACGGTTGAATCGATTGACAGTTTGCGAAACCTACGCGTGGCCTGCGGCGTGAAGGATAGTGGCACCTCGGAGCTTGCGAAGCTGGTCCTCAAGTATTTTGAAATGTCCCTGGAAGACGTCCAGGCGAAATACTTAAGCTCCGAAGACGCGATCAAGGGGCTAAAAGCTGGAAAATTGGACGTCGTGATCATGG
>JARGOJ010001043.1 GCA_029210225.1 Planctomycetota bacterium | reverse complement strand
CTACACCACAAGAGTAAGTTCTCCATCGAAAGTTCAAGTCGAACGGTCCATGGAGAAACAGGCTGCGCGGGTGCTGCCCCCGCTAGGACTGGTTTTGGAGGCCCGTCTGCGTGCTGACGCCCAACCTTAGTGATCGCGCAGCAGCTTCGGTCTGGAGAAAACTCTGTTCCCAAGCAAGAACCATCGCAATCACACCCTAAGACCTCACCGAGCGCGCCGCCTGTCTTTCCAATTGAATTATTCTTGAAAATTGCGCATCCAAATTTAAAGAAGGCCCCCTCTACAAATTAGAGGGGGCCTTCTCCTTAGATCAACCAATCAATTTCTCATTGAACGGATTACTATTTGACTGCTTTCAGCGCTTTTGCGATGGCTTCCTCAAGGGTGCCTTCGCCATTCATGTAGTTGTGCCAGAGCACTTTTCCATCTGCGCCGACCACCATAGTGGTTGGAAGATATTTAATCTTGTAGCCCTTCATGGTTTTGCGAGCGCCAATGGCGACTTTAAACTTGACGCCGGTCTTCTTCAAAAAAGCATAAGTTTTCTTCTTCGTAGAAGCGTCTTCCGAGGTGACCCCAAGGAACACAACTTTGTCATTCTTTTTGTATTTCTTAGCGACCTTCACGAGGTGCTTGGCGGCGCCAGAGCAGGAACCTCACCAATGGGCGAAGAACTCAAGAACTTGGACCTTGCCGGCCATCTCTTTCTTAGTCGGCGCTTTCGCGTCTTTGCCATCCGCAATCCAGCTGGCGCCTTTAACTTTGGGTGCGGCGCTGCCCTTTGGCAGGCCTCCGCTGTCCGCAAATGTTGGCCCGCAAAAGGCGGCTAACACCAGCAGGGAACTCAAGAATTTATTGATCATAGCGACATTCCTAGCCTGAAATAGAAACAACCGTCTGGGAAACCAATGCTCCCCATCTCGCTTCCTATACTAAGCCTCAGCTCGCCTCTGACTCGCCACGTTCTTGGCATAGTAACGATCCAACTGTTGAATCGAGAGGTCCAAAGCCGAGCTTTACTTCTCTTCAAGGGCCGCAGCGCATTCAAGATCTCCTAACCCATTTTTCCGAGAGAAGAAACTCCGACTCACTTCCGCCCAACGCGTCGACCTTTCTTAGAATGTCGCGCTTTTGAACTTTGCAATGAGATGCACATGACCATCCCCCGAGATTTCAACCGAGGTCCCGACGACCTCCGCCCCATCAACATTCAGCGCCAGTTCACTCCGGCCGCCGGATCCATCCTCTATTCATGTGGCGACACGAAGGTCCTTTGCACCGCCGTGGTCGAAGAGAACGTCCCTAAATGGATGGTGGGTCGCGGCAAGGGATGGGTCACCGCGACTTATGAAATGCTCCCAGCCTCAACAGGAAGCCGGAAAGCGCCAGGGAAGCCGGATGGTCGAGCCACAGAGATCAAGCGCCTCATTGGACGATCTCTCCGCGCTGCGATCGACATGGAAGCCTTGGGTGAGCGCGCCGTTCACATCGATTGTCACGTTCTCAACGCCAACGCTGGCACCCGCACAGCATGTATCAACGCGGGCTACTTAGCTCTCTGCGATGCGATCTCTGGCCTCATAGCGGCTGGACTCTTGGAGAAATCTCCGATAAAGCACTCCATCGAAGCCATTAGCGTCGGCTTGATCGAGGGCGAGGGCCGCTTAGACCTATATTATAAGGAAGATTCCGCCGCTGACGTCGACTTCAATGTCGTCTCAGCCAACGGGGTCGACCTCGTTGAAGTTCAAGGCACCGCTGAAGGCGAACCGTTCAGCCGAGCTCAGCTCGATAGCTTGCTAGACCTCGCCTTCGTCGGATTAAAACGCCTCAAGACACTCCACCAAGAAGCACTAGAAAGCCGCCCATGAAGAGACTGACGCTTGGGTCGAGAAACCAACACAAGCTTGAAGAAATTCGAGCGATGTTTGACGACTTCCCCATAGAACTTGAGGCGATGCCTGAGGAATTTGGCGATGTTGATGAAGACCGAGACACTTTTCGGGGCAACGCCGTCAAAAAGGCGCTCGAATATGCAGAGAAAACTGGTGGTCCGGTTTTAGCGGATGACTCCGGGCTCGTCGTCCATGCTTTAGATGGAGCGCCGGGAGTCTATTCCGCACGCTTTGCCGGGGAACACGCCAACCACGCCGCCAACAACGACCTTCTTCTCAAAAAGCTGGCCGGGGTCCCAAAGGAAAAGCGTGGGGCTGAGTTTGTCACCGTGATGGTCCTCGCTGACCCAGAAGGAGTCTTACTTTGTGTGGAAGGACGACTGCGGGGAGAGATTATCGAGTCTCTAACTGGGAAAGGCGGATTTGGTTACGACCCGCTTTTTCGGGTCAACTCAGAGGACGACTCTGAACAAAGAACATTGGCGGAGATGAACGCCGATGAGAAGAACGCTATCAGTCACCGAGGACGAGCGCTGCGCAAAGTTCAAGTCGCCCTTCCTCTGATTCTTTAGCGCATTTTTTTAAGGAAATCCTAGATAGAGCAACATTCGGCACTAAAATGCGCCGCTTCAGTCTGAATCACGAGTTCGTGGTTCTGATTTTGTTAAGTGAGTAGGACGTCATGGCAATTCCAGTAGAGCATATAAGAAATTTCAGCATCATCGCCCACATCGACCACGGGAAATCCACCCTGGCCGATCGCATCCTCGACGTGACCAAGGCGGTCACTAAGCGAGAAGCGAAGGCTCAGTTGCTTGATGATATGGATATTGAGCGCGAGCGCGGTATCACGATCAAGGCCCGGTCTGTGGCCATTCGCCACAAGGTGGGCGACGTAGAATATCTACTGAACCTGATCGATACACCAGGGCACGTCGACTTTAGCTACGAGGTCTCTCGAAGCTTGGCCGCCTGTGAAGGTGCGATCTTGCTCGTCGATGCGGCTCAGGGCGTCGAAGCTCAAACGGTCGCGAACACTTACCTCGCGATGGAAAGTGAGCTTGAGATTATCGGCGTCGTCAACAAGGTCGACCTCCCTCACGCTCGCCCCGATGAGATTCGAGAAGAGATCGAGCAGACTTTGGGTCTCGCTGCCGAAGAGATCTTAGGCGTCTCCGCGAAGAGCGGTCTCGGTGTGCCTGAGTTGATTGATGCCATCATCGAGAAGGTTCCTCACCCAAAAGGCGACCGGGAGAAGCCCTTCCGTGCGCTCATCTTCGACTCTGT
>JARGOJ010000040.1 GCA_029210225.1 Planctomycetota bacterium | reverse complement strand
TTCCAGAGTTTTTACAATATCAGCCATATGTCTTTGGTCTCTTCTTAAGCCTTCTAAGAGAGAGACTCCAGCAAATGGTTCGGCCATCGCTTCCCCTCCATTTCCACTATCATCGTGACAGCTGGCTGTACCTTTGCCAAGCACTTTCTTCCGCTTTGGTATTCACAACAAACTCCCAACCATAACCGTCACGGATCGGGACAAATCCCCCAACCAGTGAGATCACAGGATACGCAGGGCTCCCCAGTTGGATTGCTGCCATAACCAAAGCAACTGGTGCACTGAAACTTAAATGATTCAAGCTTCCAAGCTCCCTCCAAGTCTTTTCGAAGGATGGCCAAGTTCGGCCACTCTAGCTCTTCAGTATCAAACACAAGAACCTTCGCGTAACTGCTGTGAACAAGCGCTTCTGAAAACACTGAAAAAGTACCCCGAGGAGAATTGACTAAATCAGTTTTCTCGAACTGATCGGACAATGATTCTTCAATCTCAGTCAATGGATCACCCATACGATAATCCCTTGGCCAGTCCTCCATAATGGCCCTCAAGACTTCAATGGGGTCTGATTGGTTGATAGTCATAATAGATTCATTCTAGTCATCCAGGCAGATATTCCCTTTGCTGTAGGCTCAGCATCCTATCAAAAGCCATGCAGGGGCAGACCTATAAGCTGCCATCTACCAAATCGTCTGGAAACCATGATTTTCAATATGTTCTGGGCGAAGAGCGAGGTGATCGCAAACACCAATTAGCATTGGTTCTATCAGATTCCTAAACACACAAAACAAAAAGAGACAGACACATAGCATTACTACGTGTCTGCCTCTTATTGTTTTTAGTCTTAATTCCCCATTCAATCGAGGAAAGTCAAAGCGCGAGTCATAATGACGCCGCGATCCGTTCTGGAAGGCACGGTTTCCAGTGGGAATCCCAAGACAACCACTTTGTCGGAGCTTCCTGATTTCGCGACTCCGGCGCTCCCGCGACCGCTGTCATAACTGAAGATCTCTGAAGAATTGGAAGACGCAGATAAGACGTCGGCGAATTCAACATTGTAAGTGCCTTGAGTTCCGTTATCGAAGGTCGAGGCAATTCCCGAGAAGCTTCCAACTCCAGTGAAGGCGTATGTTCCCGCAGAGTCCTGGGAGTAACTGGCGCCTAAAGTTGAGTTGAGGAAGGTCTTGTCTGCGCTTGAGCCGCGATTATCAAGGTCCCAGGCAATTTCGGCGCCGGAGACAAACAAGGATCCGCCGTTGGCGAGATAAGCTGTCACTTGCGCTTGCTCGGCGCTTGAGAAGGTCTCGTCGACGGTGCTCTCTGTTCCTAAAGTCCAGACCACAACCTTGTAGAGATTCAAGGCTAATGAGCCCGACTCGACAGCCTCGTTCTGAGTGCTTGAGATATGTGCAGCCCGGCCTGAGTCGTGAATCGCGAGGGTTGTGCGGACAATACTGTCAAAGCGGTTGTGACCGGCACGAATCGTTTGATTTCTGTCCAAGCGGTCGTGACCGCCGACGACTAAGTAATTCTTTGCGAAGGCATCCGAACTGATACGAGCGCTGACAATCTCACCAGCTAATCCGACGCCCCCGGCGTTGACAGCGCGAACACGGAAGTAATAGGGAGTGTCTTTGAGGAGACGATCGAAGGTGATTGAGAGTCCGTTCACTTTAATTGGAGCGGACCAGGAGAAACCGTCGCGACTGATTTCAACCCAGCCTCCGGTTGCTTGAGCGCTTGGCTCAATATTGTCCTGGCTAGTCCAAGAGAGGACAACGCTGTCATTTTGAACAAGAGCGCGCATCCCTGTGGGGCGCATAGGGAGGACGCTTCCTTGAGGATTGAGGTAACGCATGATGCCCTTGGCAATTCCCCGATACATGACTTCGCGCCAGCGATCATCGTGCTCGAAGTCTGAGTCGTAAGTGCTGTCGTGGAAAGCAACCTCCACTAATGTCGCAGGCATTTGTGCGTTTGCGTTCAATTCAGCGAAGTTGGCGGTCTTTTGTCCGCGATCGACCCAGTTTGTATCGAAAGGAGCCTTTTTGAGAGGGTGAATTTGCTCCCGAACGGCGCGACTCATTTCTCTGTGAACTTCGTCCTGGAGAGCGTCGCTTCCGGCGAAGCGGTTACTTGTGCGAACGAAAGAGCTGGTTCCAGTTCCCCCGCCGGCGTTGCTGTGGAGACCAATGTAAACGTCGCCACCTTGCCACCCAGCGTAGAGGGTGCGAGCGTTGAGGTCTCTGGTTGAGAGTGGAACAACGGAGGTTGGGCAGCCGACGTAGTTGATCCAAGGAACACTACACTCTTGCCAGCGGAGCTTGCCACTGACGGCGGGAGCCACGTCGTGCTTGACGCTTCCCATTCCTGCTCCGAAACGGACGGCGTCGGCGACGACGACCTTGCCAGACTCAGAGGTCATATTTGAAATGGTCACCGAGCCGGCTGTTCCGACTTTGAAAGGGAACTCACCAACGTAGATCCAGCGGTTGTCATTGCGGGTCGCGTCCATGCGGCGAAGAGACAAGCCCCCGGCGTGGTGAACCCGAACGAGCATGTCTGAAGCGCGGCCGCTCGCAGCGCGATAACGAATCCAGACAGGATAAACACGAGCTTCAGGAATGGTGGGGCGGAAGGTCGCCCGAGCTGTTTCGTCAGAATTTGAACCACTGGCGTAGCGAGTCACACCGTCTTTGAAACCAGCGAGGCTGCTGGTGAGCCATGACCCCACTTCGCTGTATCCAGCGTCGCTGTTATCGACAATGATCTCGATGGGACAACGGCTGCGCTCGCGGCATGAGTAAACTTCAGCGCCCATCCCTTCGAGGACAGGGAGCAAGTAGTCGTTGGCCGATTCGGCGTTGAGGAAGTCTTCGATAAGGCCGTTGGTCACACCGCGCTGAGTGCGCCAAGCGCTGGCGCTGTAGTGATAACCGTGGCCGGGGCTGACGACGACCTTCTTGCCGTTCAAGGCGCCAGAAGCCTCGATAAAGGACTCGGCGGGGTCGACGTTGTTCACAGTGAGAGGAATGGTCAAGGCCGTTCCCATGTCGACGCCATCGCTAGGCGTGAGGCGCAGGGTCACAGGGCCTTTGATGTTCTCGGCGTCTGCTAAAGACAGCCAGGCCACACGGTGATCTAAGCGATTGTTTAGGCTTGTTGTCTGACCGTCGAGCGTCGCAGGGACGAAGGCGCCGCCTGAGACTTGGACTTCAGCGAAGAGTTGAATGGGGTCGTTGTCGGCGTCGTTGATCTCAAGGGGGATCACAATGTCACCGGTGAGGTCTGCCCCGCTTGGGAGCGCAGACGCTAACGCAATCGTCGGGGCGTTGTTAAGCCCAGTGCCAGGGTTCCCCCCAGGATTCCCTCCGGGATTGCCACCAGGGTTGCCCCCAGGAGAGACGGTCGCTGTGATGGTTCCGGAAGCACCGCCGCCTCCGCCGCCGCCACCGCCACTACAGGCGACTAAAGTTGTTGTGAGTGAGACCAATGCAATGTGAGACAGCAAACGAGACATTCTTATCCTCCAAGCAACGCTGTTGCCTTGTCTAGCCACCTCCGTTCTTCTTTCGTTCATTTTTTTTTACGATGCTCAGACATTTTTCCTAAAGTTAAATCTAAGCTTGCTTTCATCCTCCAGAAACACTGCCTTCTTTGCCCCCCTATGAGAGAGACATCCTTTTAAATGATCTTGGTCCGTCTCATCCTCCCCATCCATAACGCCCTGCGAGAGAGCCTCCAATGCCTCGACTCACTGAGGGCTCACACCGACGCCTCCTACGTTCTCAACATCGTCGACGACGCCAGCGATGCTTTCTGCTCTAACGCTCTCAAGGACTGGGTCGAAAAGCATCCGTCAACACCCGAGCAGAGCATCACCCTGACCCGACACGATCAAAACCTCGGCTTCGTAAAGGCCTGCAATCGCGCTATCGAAGGCGCCACCGAGCCCTATCTCGTCATCATCAACTCCGATGTCACATTGACCCCAGGCTGGCTCCGCCGCTTGCTCACTTTCGCCGACGCCCACCCCAAAGCCGCCCTCATCACCCCCCTCGCCAACCAAGCCTCCTTTCACTCCTTCTCCCTCCCCCCTGCCTGGAACGTCTTTGAGCTGAGTTCCTTTCTAGGGAGCTGCCTGAAAGAGCACGACGACATCGACTTAGTCACAGCGTCTGGCTTTTGCATGTTGCTGCGCCAAGACTTGCTCCCAAGCCCCTGCTTTGACGAAGCCTATAGCCCCGGCTACGGAGAAGAGAGCGATCTCTCCATGCGCCTGAGGAGAGATGGTTTCGAGGTTTTGGCCTGCCCCACGGTCTATCTCCATCACAAAGGCGCCGCCTCTTTCGGCGGGCAAACAGGCTCGTTCATGGCCCACCCCAACTACAAATTGTTCATGGATCGATGGCGCGACCCCTACCATCAAGACCTCCAAAACTATCGCGAGAAGGCCCAACTGAGCCAACTCCGCGACCTCTTCCCCAAAGCCCCCAAGCACAACTTCGTCACTCGCATCCGTCTCTTCAAGAGAGTTTTAGAGGAACGAGGCAGTCCCTATGCTATTCGGGAAGGTGTTCGCCGTGCCTCCGGCCAGGTCCGCTCCTCTCTCGCCAGTCGTGGCTTTAAGTGGACGGTCGGCGAGCTTCAGCACAAAGCCTTTCCTAAGAGAAAGCGAGCCACTCCGTCCTTCACCGTCGAAGTCCCGCGCTCTGGGTCCTCCCTAGACGTCCTCTTTCTCCTCGAAGAGGTCAGCTCGGCGGGAGGAGTCGCAGTGATTTTACAGTGGGCCAACGCGCTGATCATGAGGGGCTATCGGGCTATGGTGGCGGTACCTGGGGAGAGCCCTGTCTTTCGAGAGGCCCTGAGAAGCGCGCTTTTCGAACCTTATTATTACAAGAGCAAGCAAGACTTAGCGGAGCAGTTCTCGTCGAGGATCGTCGTCGCATCCCTTTGGTCCACCGCGAGCAAAGCCCGATATTTGTTGGATCGGGGCAAGGCCAGGGACGCCGTTTTCTATGTGCAAGACCGAGAAGAGAGCTTCTACCAGGACCTCGGGGTGAAGAGAAAGGTCCGCCGCAGCTACAGCCTGCTCCGAAATCTTTGGGCCACCAGCCCCTGGCTCCAAGGATACTTGCGCTCTCTTGGTCACGAGAGCACCCTCTTGGCCCCCGGTATCTCCCCCAACGATTTCTATCCCTTGCCCAAGAACAATCAGGGCCCGTACAAAATCTTGGCGATGGCGCGCCCTGGCAAAGAACGCCGGGGCTTTCAAAGGCTAAAGCATGCATTTGAACGTCTTCGAGAGGGCTATATGAGCTTTGATTTGACGCTCTTTGGTTCCAACCGAGCGCGCCCTCACTTTCCCTTGGCGACGGTCCACGGATTTGTATCGGGCCCCGCCTTGAGGCGTCTTTACCAGGAGGCGGATCTCTTTGTAGATAGCTCCAGCTACCAGGCCTTCGGGCTGCCAAACTTCGAGGCTATGGCTTGCGGGGCGGCGGTGCTTGGGCCGGAGGACGGAGGCTTTGGGGACTATGTGTCCCATGGTGAGGATGCCTGGCTCGTCGATATGAGGGATGAGGAAAGTCTTTACCAAGGGCTTCGTCACTTGTTAAAAAGCCCTGAGACAATCCTTCACCTGCAAAGGGAAGGAAGCAAAACAGCGCAGTCATTCCATTTCGAGGCTTTCGTCAATAAGAGCCTGAGTCTGTTCCAAAAGCTCCCAAGGGCTCAATGGGACAAGAGTCCTCAGAATTGGGCATTTCGTTAGTCAGAGAGACATCTTTCGTGAAGCAAACCCTATCTATCCTCCTAACAGCAGCCCTACTGCTCAGCTCAGCCTTGCCCTGCCTGGGGAAGGAGCCCGAGTTGGCGGGTCGGGTTTACAAGCGAGGGATATTAAAAAAGGAGTTTCAAGACGAGCTCCGACTATTGAGGATTCAGGTCAATCCAAGGTTTAGTTCTAGAGATTTGTGGCAGCGCTACGCCTACTTGGAGAAGGCCCGTCAATTAGGAGTGCGGGTCTCTGACGAAGAGCTGATTCAAAAGATTGGAAAATTAATCCGAGGTCATCTTGTTCGAATTGATGCAGCCAAAGGAATTAAAGGTCCCCTTTCAATTCCAAAGAACCAGGCGCTCTATAAAAACAAAATGAAAGAGCTGGCTAAAAAATTCGTCTTCAACAAAGAAAGCCTCCAGCGATTTTTAAAGCTCCGGAACTTTGACCAGGCGCCCTTTGAAAGAGTCGTTCGAGAAAACCTCACAATTAAAAATCTCCTCGCCCAACAAGCTAAGCTTTGGCCCGTCAAGCGTCGGGCTCAGGAGGCGAAGCGACTGCTTGAAGGGAGCTGCCTCGTTGAATTGTTGGAGTGGAAGGCCGACGACCATTTATTAAAGCTCAAGGTTCCTGAAGAAGTGGTGTTAAAGGGCTTCTATCAAGAAAACAGAATACAATTTCGAAGATCTCGCCAGCTCCGATTGAAATACATTGAGCGTGACGACGACGGGAGCCTTCTTGTCTTAGCGGGGCTACGAAAGAAGTGGCAAGCTCTCCGCGCTCAAAAGAAGACGGTCAATTTAGACCTCTGGTTTGACAAGGAGGACTTTCATTCTTTCGGAGAGACTCAGCTTGGCTCCTGGGATGAATTGACCTTGCCCCCGGCGTTCTCTTCGAGTGACTTCCAAGACATCCTGCAACGTTCAAAAACCGGAGAGGTGAGCCTGCCGCTACGCTTTGGAGGAAAACAATACCTCGTCCTTGTTTTAGAGCAAAGGCGCGCTCAGTTACTGAGTTATCAGGCCCTTGGCGGCAAGAGCCCAGAGGGTGAGTTAGTGAGAGATTGGCGACGCTATCAGTCGTTAAACAACCTATATATGAAGACCCACACGGCCCGCCGTGAGCTTGATGGCGCCGCTTGGTCCGACCGCTCCCTCGCTCCCTACAAAGACAAGCTGACCCGGCTCTCCCCATTCGGCATTCGTAGCTTACTGAATCGCGCTTATCCTGCGGAGTTTCAACGTCGCTGTTTGTCGATGAACACTGGTGAGAGCGCGTTGATCGTCGACACCGCGAAGCGCCGGATTCTATTGATTCACATTCGTCAGCGAATTCGTCCAGGGATAGAGACGATGCTTGTCCAAAAGCAAGATTTAGACGTGGCTCAGAAGGCCGAAGCCAATCAATGGCGAACCCAGGTTTTTCTTGAGTCGAAGGGGATTACAAAGGAGACTCAGCGCTTCGCGCAACAATTACTCGCGCCTCGGTCGAAGGCCCTGGTCCGCACCCTCAAGATTCCCAGCGCGGTGTCCCCGAAGATGCTGTCGGAGTTAAAGACAGAGTTTGAACAGGGCGCCGGATTGAACTTGCTCGCGCTCCGAGCAAAGGTTAAGACGCCTAATAACCAGAACGTCTTTATTCCTTCGAACTTCGCAAAGGCTGCGGAGTATGCCACCCCCTACAAAGTGGAGGGACCGTTGATTGCCGATGGGCTGCTGCATTTAATGATGACTGAACCCATGGTCGGGCGGCCGGGTTCAAAGATTGCGAGGCGGCGGGTCTTTCACATGGCGTTTCGAACGAACAGTAACGTGAAGGCGATCAGCGACCAGGCCAGCGCCCTCAAATATCAGCTGGATCAAATCGCCGATCCCGGCAAGCGCTTAGAGTTGTTTCGACTCTATGCTGCTCAGCAGTCGGAAGCGCCGACGGCGAAGATTGGCGGCTATATTGGCCAGATTCAAATTGATCAAGACTCCTTTGAGACATCCTGTCGGCGGCAGGTGGCCTTGCTCAAGGCCGGGGAACGATGTCAATTTGGCGCTGGAAAGGCCCATGTCTTCTTAGCGATTTTAAACTCTGAACCTATACAAAAAGCAGATATCCAAAGCTTCCAGCAGCTCATGGAGCGGGCTTATCCTTGGTCGGGGTGGAATCGCAAGTAGCCTCTATGCGCTGACGTGATTCTTCATGAAGGCGTCGGTGCTTGGGAATTTCAGAGTTTCGCCGCTCTCGGTATTTTCGGCGCTCACTGTCCCATCGCTGATGCTTGTCACTTTGACAGTGACACCGGTCCATTGGTTCTTCCAAAGGGTGCCTGGGGCGAGGTGAATTGATTCTCCCATTGAGCGTTATTCTTCCTTCATTAGATGATGCCCTGAAAAAAAGGTTTGGGCCTGGCCGTTAGTTTAACGGCCAAGCCCGGGTTCATGGATTCTCAATGATTTATTGCGTTAGTCAAACAATAGGATGTCGATGAGCAGGCCGATCAGGCTTCGTTCAATGGAGACGATCGTTTCAACGTCTTGATCGAGTTCGACTCGTGAGTAAGCAATCGGGCCTTCACCGTCACCAACAAAGTCAATGTCAAGGTCGTAGACGCCGGGGAACACGGCGAAGGAAACGTCTGCATTGGCTGCGACAGTTCCGACGTAGCCGCCGTCGAGGAAGATATCGACGTCTTCATTCTCGAAGTTCTCAATAGTCAATTGTGCGGCGATTTCGGGAGGAGGAGAACCGTGGCCAGAGTTGCTGCAACCACCAAGGACAAGAGCTGAGGTGATAAGTGAGAGGGCTGCAATTCTTTTCAACATGGGTCGTTTCCTTGCGTTATCAATGTTTCCTATGTGTTTCCGTTTGCTATGCCCTTGGATAAAGCGAAGGCTGTGCCAAAAGCAGCAATGAGAACGGAATAAGACACAAGGCCCTTGGGAGCAAAGGCTTATATCGCCAGCAGCATATTTGCCATGTCAGAAATTGTTGCTTTGAGGCGAATTTGCTGACTGTCGCCGACAGTCGACAGGGGCGTGCTGTCGGGGTGAAGCGACAGTTCTTTCGGGTTTCGGACTTTCTGATCTTTTCTGAGAAAGTTTTGCACGAAAGATACGAAGTGATGGCTAAAGACTCGCAAGAACGATTGATTGCTATTGAATGTTATTGAAACGACCTATTGAAAGTATTGAACTCATGAAACGCTCTCTATCACTATTAATAGTCGCCCTGCTTTGCGCGGCTTGCAACGGCAACAACGGAACAACGACCATTCCTTCGGGAACCTTTACTGTGACTGGGAATGTCACGGGAACAGGCACTCCGGCGAACGCTGGGCCGAGCATGAAGGTTTCTGGTTGGTTGCCAACCTGGACCGGTCAAAAGGGCAAGGATTCGATCATTGACAACACGGGCCAAGGGCTCGACGAGTCAAACCCCTTCTGGTATGGGCTCAAGAGCGACGGCACGATGAAGGTTGCGAGCCAGGCTCGGGACGCTCAGTTCATGGCGCAGATCTGGGCCGCCGGGGGCGAAGTTATTCCTACCATTCATGACGTCGCTGACAAGGTCGCCACCGCGACAGTGCTCGCGTCGCCGACGCTCCGGGACAAGATCGTTCAAGAGATCCTGACCGAAGTGGACACCTATAATTATGACGGATTCGACATCGACTTTGAGCACGTCAAGACAAGCAACAACCAATCCTTCCATATCTTCTTGAAGGACCTCAGCGACGGGCTCCACGCTCGCAATAAGATTCTCTCTATCGCCATTCCAGGCAAGCGCCGGGATGCTCAGTGGGCTGGTTACGACTACGACGCTGTCGGCCCTTTGGTTGATCGCTTCAAAATCATGACTTACGGATACAGCGGCCCCTGGTCAACTCGCGCCGGTCCGATTGCTCCCACCACATATATCGAGCAGGTCCTTGCCTACACTCTCCCCAAGGTTGCCGCCAGCAAGATTTACATTGGGATTCCTTTCTATGGCTACGACTGGCCAAGCGACGGAAGCAAGATCAAATCGGTCACTTGGAGCACCGTGCAAAGCCGTATTGCCAAGAGCACCGGCGGCGTGAGCTTTCACCCCAGCTTTGAAGAAGCGACCTTTGAATACACCGAAGCGGGTGTCACCCACGAAGTCTGGTTCCAAGACGAGCGTTCGATCGCGGCAAAGTGCGCCCTCGTTCACAAATACAAGGTCGCAGGAATTGCGATCTGGGCCATTGGTTACGGCGGCGACAGCTTCTGGCGAACCATTGAAACAGCCCGCGCTCCACAAACCGCTCCCTGAGACCTGCGGATTGTGATAAAAACAGAAGGTCGAGATCTCCTCTCGGCCTTTTTCTATTTCGAATTGGATTCAGTTATGGGACTCGCCGATCTTCATCGCCATCTCGATGGCTCGCTTCGCCTCTCAACCCTTCGCGACTTAGCCAGCTCCCACAATCCAGCCCTTGTTATCCCTAAAGATATATACTTTCACAAAGGCATGGGTCTCGACCAAGCGCTCGCATGCTTCGCCGTCACCCTCTCCGTACTTCAAGACCCCAAATCAGTGACTCGGGTGACCGCAGAGATTTGTGAAGACGCCGAAGCTGAAGGCGTGGATTGCTTGGAGATTCGTTTTGCTCCCCAGCTTCACAAAGGCGCCTCTCTTGAGACCATCGTCGACGCCGCTCTTGAAGGCCTCGATGAGAAATCGACAATCATTCTTTGCGCCCTTTACGGCGATCCACCAGAGCTTGTCGACCGCCTCGTTGAGATAGCGATTCCTCGCCGCCGGGTCGTCGCTTTGGATTTAGCCGGTGGTCCCGTGCCGGGTCACAGCTGGTCTATGAGAGACTACTCGAACGCTTTTCAACGGGCTCGTGATCATGGCCTCGGGCGTACGGTTCACGCTGGGGAAGGTCGCGCTCCCGAAGAGATAGCGGTCGCCATCAACGAGCTCCACGCCCTTCGCATCGGTCACGGCACCACACTCCTCGACGACTTTTCCGTCACAGATCTTATCTTGCAGAAAGATATTGTTATTGAGGCCTGCCCAAGCTCCAATGTTCACACGGGAGTCATTTCAGAGGTCTCAGCGCATCCCCTGAAGCGCTGGTTAGAATTGGGAGTGAAGGTCTGCGTGAATACAGACAACACGCTCTTTTCTCAAATTGACGCCCCCACCGAACTCGAATTGACCCGCAGTATTCCGGGCATGACAAACGACGACTTAGCACAACTCGTAGAGAACGGTCATAATGGCCGTTTTCGGCGTTGAGAAATGGTTCAGTATGGACTCCGAGAAAAGCCCGGACATTAAGACGAAGAATAAAAAACTGCGTCGGCAACGGATGCTGGAATTCACCATTGCCGGGTCCTTGCTTATCGCCTTTGGATTGCTCTTCGTGAATTGGGTCTCAGACAAATATCTCGATAAAGAGATTGGGATTTTAGAAAAAGAACTCGCCGAATTCCGTGCATCAGATACGCTGGAAGCCAAGCGAAGTCGCCCATTAAAAGGCAATGCAGCCTGGGATTATCAATTGATTGAGTGGGTCTTATCCCCACGCGCCGACTGGCAGAACAAAAACCCAAAGCACTTACCCAAAAGCGAACTTCAGCAGGACGACTCATTTTCCCAGCAACAATTGATATTGCTCAACAAATTCAGTGTTGATTTTAAGCCCCCAATCGCGGATGAAGCCGCGCTCATTGACGACAAATATGCCTCACTCTATCCTCTCGTTCACACTGCACTGAAGAAGCAAAGTTGTGAGTGGGGCTACCCCATTGAGCGCCTCTTTGACTCGAAGCTTGATTGGATGGCCGTGGAATCGCAATCAATGAAACAGTTTGCTAGTTTTATGGCCCTTCACTCGCTTACTAAATCCCCCGACGAACGATTGCAAATCGCTGTTGATATTATCGCTTTTGGCCAAGACTATTCTCGTCACCAGAACCCAACCGCCGTTTTCAAAAGCGCCTTCGTTAAAGACCTTGGCTATCGACTCTTGGAGAAGACGCTTGGGTTGCCCATTTCAAACAAAGCTCTTAAGGCGGCTTTGAAGAGATTGAATTCGATTGGATTGATCGACGGTCTTCGAGTTTTTAAATGCCTTCCGCTCGGTCACAAATCGTTTCTGACTCGCCTCAGATATCAGCAGTCGGGAGCCAGTCCTAACTCTGTGACCAAGTCTTGGATCGATTCCAAGCCCTACGGATTAAGATCGCGCTCGACGATTTTTCTAGCGTGGGAATGGAGTTATAGCAAAGCTCTCTTCGCGCAGATTCATGACTACCAGGCCCTCCCTTTCAGTCAGAGGAAGGCTAAGAAGGAAGCCCTTATGAAGTCCTTGGATGGGTCTAAGAGCGTCTTTGGCAAAATCGTCGTGCCGCTCTGTGTCCTCTTCTTGGACTTTGACTACAAACCTAATTGCAAACACGAGATGCTCAAGATTCTCATCGCCGCCAAGCTTCACAATATGGAAAAAGGCACTTGGCCCCAATCGCTGGACGCGCTCTCTCCATACGCCCCCAAGGGCTTCGCCAAAGATGGCTACACAGACTCAAGCCAACCCTACAAGCTCCTTCAAAAAGGCGAGCGATTTTTCGTCTACAGCGTTTATGAAGACACCGTCGATCAGAACGCTCAGGTTGATGAGCGGATTGGGAAGGAGCTTTGGCAAACTGGAGACCTGGCCTTGAGCCTTGCCACAAAAGCCGCTTCAAAGAAACCCAAACAAAAACCTAAAAAATAGACATCCATCTGAAATTATCCTGCGTCTCAACCAAGGTCTTTTGGACTTGTTTGAGAATTTGAGGGATGAGATGGATCGGTTATTGGGGAATATTGAGAGACAGTGTTTAAGCGAGCCAGACAACCAAGATTCAATACGTCAACTGGCTCAGGCCTATCAACGGGCCGGGCAAAAATACAGCGGGCCGGTTTTAGAGAGGGCGATCAGCAGGCTCTGCGGCAGTCATCGATTTAAGCGGGAGAAGGCGGCAACAACCCTCGTCTCCCTGGGTTCTCAAGCTGTCACTGCGGTTGAAGAATGCCTCTCGGCGAAGAGCTGGCCTGTTCGCCAGAAGGCTGCGGAGGTCCTGCGGCGAATTGGTCCGGAGGCTTCGCGATCCTTTGACACTATGTTGAAGCACAAAGATTTGAATGTTCGACGGGAGGCGATTAAGGCCTTCACCAATCTCAAGGACGAGGCAAAAATCCCAGACATCATTACATCGACTATGGAAACCAGCCTGGCCTTTCTAAACTTCTCTGCGAAGTCCATCAGCACGATCGATCCGTCTATTTTGGGGCAGCTTGTGAAGGAGCTGACGGTTCCAAACACGACAAAATTCCGCCAGACGGTGATCTTCATGGACGCCTTTGGAGAAGCGGCCGTTCCCTATTACCTGGACGTATTGCGAAGTCCGAGAGACATCAACTACTTCATTCGCCAGCGTCTCGCCAGCTTGGGAGAGAAGGCACTCAAGGGTTTAGAGAAGGCCTTATCCGAGCCGGAAGCTCAGCTAAAGATCGAGGTCTTATGGACCCTTCAAAGCATGATTGATGTTCCAGGGATCGTGCCGTTGTTAGAGCGCCTTTGTGAGGATGACGATCTTTGGGTTCGGCAACAGGCCATTGAGAGCCTGATCACTTTTAGCTTTTACCAGAACATCGCCGAGCTTCCGCTTTGGCTCGACCGGGCCTTAAAAGATGAGGCTCCTGAGCTTCGAGAGACGGCGGCGAACGTGATCCTCAGGCTTGGGGCAGACACTGAGAGCTTGCTTCCGACCTTGCTCTCTCATTGGGATGGATTCGATCGTCAAACGAGGATTCGCTTGGCGCAGTTATTTTTGGACCAGGGTTCGGGGAAGGATGATTATTTGGACGCGTGGGGGCGCTTAGTTTATGACGACGAGTTGATCGTGCGAATGAAGGCGCTTTATGGTTTGCGTTCATTGAAGGGTCGCGGGGCAAGATTGCTTCCAGAGTTGAAGATGCTCGCGAAGAATTCAACGGGGAGCTTTAAGGTCTGGGTTCATCGGGTCGTGAAGAAGATGCAAGCCTGAGGGCGCCTTTCTCGGCTTGGCCTATGACTTCGGGCGGCGATCGTTCTTCTTTTTATAGAAGGCGCGGATATCGTTGGCCCCTGATTTTTCGAGGTATTCGCGCATTTTCTCATGGGCAAATTCTGTCGAGATGCGTTGCTTTGTGAGCCGTCCGCTGTTTTGCCGCTCGGGGTCGATGCGCCCTGGCCTCAGGCTCCCTTGGCAGTGTTCGCAGGGGATGTTTTGGGACCGTTGGCCGGCGAGGAGGTAGGTGTTGCGGGCGCAGTCGAGGCAGCGGCGGGCTTGTTTTGAGCAGGCTCGTAGTAGCCAGGCGGATTGGGGTCCGTCGAGAACCTCAAACTCTTGGAATAACTGTGGCATACCAATCATTTCGCCATTGTCGTGACGCCTGAGAAGTTCAACCTTCAATTGCTCTGCTTCGTCAACACTTACAAAAGCTTTGACGCGAGCGATTTCGAGGAAAACTATATCGGCGCTGGTGAGCGGCATGACTTCTACTTTCAGCGACTATGAGAACAGCTTCAATGTTAATAAGAGGACCAAGATCGATACAAGTATGGGATTTAGAGCAAATGATATACCTGATTGAGAGGCTGAATTCGCCTGACAGCCAAAAACTTTTCTCGACCGGCTCCGTTCCGTAGAATCTAGATAAATTACCAAGGCCTGTCCTTCCAATCCCGCCAAAAGAAAGTATGAAAGGAAGACTGCGGCACAAGATTCATCTCTTTTGAATGCAAAATAACGCCGCCAGATTCTTCAGCGAAAATTGATTCCTTTCAATCTTATCCCGACTCTCTAACGATATCGTACACCCTGCCCCGAACACCCGATCCATTTGGTTCAATTTTCCCTTTCTCAGTGATTTCTTGAATGTCGATTACAATAAGCCCCATTCACCCCAAAGCAAACAAATCATGCGGTCTCTAGAAAAATGTCTCAGTCAGTCACAATCCTTCAGTTGTTTCGACAAAATCGCAACTTTACCAAGCTCTATCTGGCGCGGGTGATCAGTCTCTTCGGCGATTGGTTTCATTTCCTGGCGATCATTGCCTTGCTCCGGGACCTCGGGCAGGTTGATGCGAGCGATGTGGGCTGGCTGCTCATCTTCAAGACCTTGCCCTCACTCCTAATGACGCCCTTGGCTGGGGTCGCGGCGGATCGGTACTCTCGCCGCGGCATCATGCTCGCGACCGATTTGTTGCGCTGTGTTGTGGTGCTCAGTATTTTCCTCATCCTCATTTATCCGAGCGTTGCCTTCCTCTATGCCCTCGTCATTCTCCAGACGGCCCTGGGGAGCTTCTTCGACCCGGCTCGCCAAGCTATTTTGCCGGACATTGTTCTTCCGGAGGAGCTGACGACGGCGAATGCGGTAGGGGCGGCCACCTGGTCGGTGATGCTCACTGTCGGCGCGGCTCTGGGGGGGCTCTTCACCGCCTACTTTGGCTGGCAGGCGGCCCTCGCTGTCGATGCCCTGAGTTACATCGTCTCCTTTGTCTTTCTCCTTAAGGTCTACGAGCCCCCGTGGGACAAAGCCCCGGAGAATAGTACCAGCTCTCGAACGGCTCGTTGGCTGTCATTTCTTGGCATCACCGATATGATTTATGGGCTTCGATATGTTGGAGGTCGTCCTCGCATACTCAGCCTCATCCTGTGTAAGTTTGCTTGGTGTCTGGCGGGGGGCATCACTCTGGTGCTGACCATACTTGGGGAGCAGGTCTACCCGATCTTTGGCCAGGCGATGCTCGGGGTCGCGTTGTTTTATGCGGCCCGAGGATTAGGGACCTGCTTCGGCCCGATCCTTGGTCGTTGGTGGACGGACAGTGACCCGAAAGCCATGGAGCGCTCCATTTTCCTCGCCTATAGCTGCGGTGGAGTCTTCTATTGCTTGCTGCCCCTGGCTCCGAATGCGGCTGTCGCTGCCCTTTGCGTGGTCTTGGCTCATCTCGGCGGTTCGACGGTTTGGGTCTTCTCGACCATTCGGCTTCAGCAGTTGGTCCCGAGTCAGGTCCGGGGGCGAGTCTTCGCCGCGGAGCAAGGGCTCTTCACCGCCATGCTGGCGCTCTCCACCTGGCTTTACGGAATGCTCATCGACGTCAAGCCGATCTCCCTGTCCTGGATTGTAGCCTGCCTTGGCTTCAGTCTTTTCCTCCCCGCCTTGCTTTGGCTGCTCCGGGGTTCTCTACTCGGGTGGGCGGGCGCCGTCGCGGACGAAGAGGCGCGCCTCGATCCTATTCCCCCTCTTAACAAAAAGAACTGAAAAATCCCGCGCTTTCTTCCCAGAATAAAGTCCGGGCCGACAAAAAAGCCCTGTTCGAGATGAGAGGGCTCACTCCCAAAAGCCCTGTGAACTCTCAATCATCCGGTAAGTCATATGGGGAATAAGACCGAGGGCGCCTTTTATGAGCAAAAAGGCGTTACACTTGGCAGCACAGAAATGTACATTCCCTTCATCGAGCCAACCCCAAACCACATTTCCTCCAACAATCTGGGCCCACTTCATGAATATCAACGATGCTCAAGCACACATCTTCCGAGCCTGGAATGTCGTTCCAGAGATGATGATAAAGATCGCGATTCGGGAATCGAGCAAGCATCCCGGTAGCGATCTCTGCGGCATCCTCCTCGCCTACAACCACCTCGACCCAGCCCGCGCCGCCAGCGTCCGTCAAGCCGCCCAACAAGCGCTGCAACAGGTCCTCGCACAACAAGCCGCGCAGCAGGCCCCAGCGCCCCAAAAAGCTCTGGATGAGAGTTGGAATGACAATGACCTGTTAAGCACCATGAAGATGCCTGGGCGGCAAGTCAAGGCTCCCCAACAAGCAAGCCCTCCTCCCTTCTCTTCTCGTGAAGCCGCCACTCGGAAATACGGCCCCCCAATGCAGCCGCCCCAAGCCAGGCCTTCTCCGCAGATGCCTCCTCCGGCCATGAACCCTCCCCCAAGAAATCCCCTTCCGCCGCCGATTAATAATCCTCAAAGAGCAAGCAGCGGTCGTCAGCGAGCCCAGGGTTCTGAACGGCTGAAATTGACCAAGCCCTCTCCTTACGCCAAGTTGCTCCAGCGTCAATTCGAGAAGTTCGTCGTCTTAGAAGGCATCGCCGCCGGAGGTTGTGGAGCGGTGCTCAAGGCCATTCACAAGACCAGCGGCAAGACGGTCGCCCTCAAGCTCCTTCTCGATCTTGCCAAGGATGGCGAAGACTTTGAAAAAATCTGCCAGCGCTTCTACCGAGAGGCCAAGACTCTCTCGGCCCTCAATCACAACAACATTGTCCGAGGGCTTGATTATGGTGTTGAAGAAGGCGATCCATATCTCGCCATGGAGTTAATTGAAGGCACCAACCTCAAAGTGATTGCCGAGCAAGAATCCAATCGCAAGTCTCCGGGATACCTTGAGTGGGCGCTCAATATTCACAAGATCATCGCTGGGGCGCTGATTCACTGTCACGAGCGAGGCATCATCCACCGAGATGTGAAACCCTCAAACATAGTCATTGAAGGCTCAACCAGGCGCCCAGTGCTTGTTGATTTCGGACTGGTTAAAGGCGACAAGAATAAGTTCGAAGGCAACTGGTATAAGACCCTCAGCGTCTCCGGAGAAGTCGTGGGCACCCCCGCTTTTATGGCTCCCGAGCAGATAGATGCCAAGGGCACCTACGGCGAAATCGGCGCCAAGACCGATGTTTGGGGCCTCGCCGCGACGCTGTTCTTCGTGCTCACAGGCATGACCCCCTATAAAGAGAAGACGGCCATGAGCATGTTCGTGGCCTTGCTCTCAAGAGCGCCGATGCGCGCCAAAGAAGTCAACGCCGATGTCCCCGATTGGATTGACTCACTCATCGCCGATACGCTCCAACAAGAAGTCGATTCCCGTCCGACAATGGTTGAGTTTGCGGCGGCTCTTGAACGCTAAAGACGACTCCAATAGCGACTGCTTATTCAGTCGTAAAACTCCAATTGTTCATGCAGTTCGCTTACGGTGTTGATCACGACCATTTGCGACTCGGAGCACTTCCCCTTCGAACAGCGCAACGTCGTTGAGAAATTGACGGTCTGGCAGAAGACCTACACGGGTCTGGCACCCTCCCAGGAAGAATATTCCTCGGTGAATATGCCAACCCGCGAAGGGCTGTTCTGGCTAGAGATTGAGAATGGCGGGGCTGGGGTTCAGAAAGCGAACAACGGCAAGGTCAAGTTCAACTATTACGAGAGCTTCGATCTGAATAAACATGGGGCGGGTAAGAAGCGTTATCCCATTACACCGAAGGCCGCAAACTCACTCATGGTCGACATTGAGAACCCTGTGGCGTCTCAAGTAACACTGCGCTTGGTTTGCTTCGTCGTGACTCCTGAGAGTTCCAAGACCGGCGGTCAAGCGACGTTTCTTGGCGCGGGAAGCTCCTTTGTGAAATTAAGCGCGGTTCCAGTTGTAACCCCCGATGGCAAATCAGATTTTTGCGCGGATCTAGCCTATATCGTTGAGCTCGGTGGAGGAGGACTCAAGCTAAGAATTTGGGATGGTTCGTTAGGTGAAGATCCAAATACAGTGGTTCCTCAAAGCACGAATCCTCGGACTCATGCCTGCCTGGTAAGAGAAGGGGTCGCTGTCAATGAGATTGTTATCAATGAAGGCGAAGGACCCACGAAGGGAGAATATACCCTCAAGATAAGAGGTAAGAAGCAAGGCCTCGCGGTCTTGCAGCTTATTGATTGTAGCACCGATAATAACAGCCCGACGGGGAACCCAGGCGTTATCACAAGCTGGTGCGTGGTCGTCAAAGACTTTGGCTTTGAGATTAATGGTCAGTGTCCTTCGAGGAACTGTCCGTCCACCGATGAGTGTGGGCCACTTGGTTGCTTGAAGAGCGACGGTCACAGTCTGCTTATCTCTCAGGGCTTGTTTATGCCTGCCTTGAATGTCTTGCCTTACACCATGGGACGCAATGGACTGAGTCCGAGCTGGTTACTGCGTTATTCGAGCCGAGCTTATTCTTGTGGGGGTCACTTTGGCCGCACGGCGTTTACCATGCCTTGCTTTGAGCGCATCTACAAAGACAGCAGCGGCGATTATGTTTACCAGGAGACCAAGGTTCGGACCTTTCCCTTCTCGACAGCGGTGAGTAATAGCGCTGTGACAGGATGGACGGCTGACGAGCGTTACGAAGTGCTTTATGAGTTTAAGGGCTACGTTTTGCTCAGACAAAAAGACGGAACCGAGCTGCTCTTTTCCGCTGTGGATAGCGGCTCTTACACAAGCGGCAAACTCTTGCAAATCAGGAATCGGTTTAATGACAGTCTGACTTTTGAGTATGGCGCGGCCTGTGGTCAGCTGGAATACATCCAAGACATGTATGGCCGAAGATGGAAAATTGGTTGGGACGACTGCTTGAGAGTCGAAACAATCACCGAAGATACAAGCGCTGGCGCGGGTTTGCTCGGACGCGCTGTGACCTTTGAATATGACAGCGACAACCGCATGAACAAGGTGAAGACACAAGGAGTCACGACAGACGGTGGCATTGGCAATACCTTTACGGACAAGTCCTGGAAATACGGCTATCCCACTTGGACGGGGGACTATGTTCTCGACACAAATATCGAAACTATGGTCAAGCCCAATGAAACGACTGTGGCTTTTGTGGGCAATACCTATGGAAGCAATCCAGCCTCCTCCAATTATGACCGAGTCTCCAAGCAGGTCTACGGGGGCAAGAACGCGTCGAATAGAGGAAGCGGTGGGACATTGGTCTATGACTACGATCACACTGTGCCGTCCGCGCCAAAGACAACGGTGCTTGACCGGAATGGCAGCAAAACGGTGTACACCTTCGATGATTGCCTTTGCCATGCAGTCT
>JARGOJ010001042.1 GCA_029210225.1 Planctomycetota bacterium | reverse complement strand
TGAGACAGGGTGATAGGAATTTAGCGGGCTAAATGACTGAACCCTAACGAAATTCCGGCTCAATGAGCAGTCAGAGCCCATGAATTTAAGAATGCCAGAGCACTAGGCGCTCTCTCAAGCTTGACGGAGCAGGTAGGCCTCTTTCGAGATCAGGTCGTCATTGCTTGGACGGACAGCAATGTAGAGGCGGCAAAGCAGCTCGTTTTGAGTCGACAGGATAATGGCGATCAAAAGCAGCGAGAAGAGGCTCACCCAAATCCCCGCGAAGAACATTCCGATCATGTGAGGCGTCCCTGGGACACTGAAGCCAAAGGTCGGGATAATCATTGTGGGCGCAAGCACACAGGCCCCCACAAAGAGAACAAAGAAGCTAAAGCCCGACATTCCCAAGTTTGGCCAGAAGCCCTTGAAGAAGAAGCGTGCGAGAGAGGTCCGAGCAAAGTGGAAGAGGATCTGCATGGTCTCTTTCACCCCGGTGCGCTCGAAGCCCACAATGATAGGACAGAGCACCCAAGAGAGCCCTCCAGCCAAGCTGCAGATAAACGCGATGACAGATAGGAAGATATGCAGAATAAAGACCAGGCCAGTTATCGCTGGCCCCGCGTATGGAATTTTTGAGATCAAGGCCGCCACAGCGAGCATTAGAATAGGAATGAGGGGCAGCAAGGTCATGACAAAGGGAACCGCCGCCAGAGTTGTGACGTTGGACCAAGCGTAACCCAAGGCTTCTTTCACCCCAGGAGTCTCTTCATCGGAGAGACGACAACGACTGTGATAAGAGAGCGCCCCCAGGGCAAAATTCAAAGTGGCGAGCTGGACAGCCATAGCAATGAAGGCAAAGACCAAGCCAACAATCGGGTGGATGTACATCGCTCCGAAGGTGATCCCGCCAAAGACTGCGCCAAGGATCAAAGAGACAATCAAACCCATATAGGCGATTTTGCAACGAGCAGAGTCAAGGCCAAGGCTGAAGCTCTTCCAAAGATCACTTTTCTCAAGACGATAGGGTTGCGCATAGTTTATTGGGGGAGCGCCACCCAACCAGCGACCGAGAAATCCAGCAGGCTCTCCCTCATCACTGCTCTTTGGCGTGCTTGATCTCGCACGTTTTTTTGCAGCCTTGGGCGCTTTCTTAGTGGGCTTCGCCTTTTCTTCTGGACTGTCTTCGACCTCTGAGGCGACCTCGTCCACAGGGCTGCCGTAGACTTGCTCAACGGTCAGCGCTTCGCGGTTAACATAGGTCTCTGCGTTGCGATCTGTCTCAGGTTGGTTCGCCACATCCGAGATGTTTGAATCGAGCTCGACCTCTTCTTCAGTCACCTTTGAGGCTCGCAAAGACTGGCGGAAATAAGGTTCTTCGCTAAGAAGACGGAACTCTTCACCTTCGCGCTTGACGCGAGTTTTGGCGGAGGTCTTGCCTTTATCTATATAAAGACGAACCCGCGAGGAATCCATAGGTCCCAGGGTTTTCTTCGTCGACCCGAGATACCAGATTTTCTCACCCACAAGTTTTCTCCTACAAACGTCGCGTCGCTATATCTTCGCAAAAGGCGACGATTCTAGTGAGATCTTGCCGAGGACACAGTATGAAAGCCCAAAAATCACTGGGCACCGCCCAAGAATCCAACACTAAGACAGCTTCAACGACTGGTAAATAAGGGATAGAGATCCTTTCATGAGTCCAGGGAATCTTTCTAAATTTCCCAAAGCCATAAAATTCTCCCTCGCGCTTCCCTCTAAGTGAGGCGCAGCCTTATCTCCCAGGGTCGATTTCATATTCGAAAATCGCCCCGGAGCTAAGCCCTATGTAAAAGGTATTTTTCACTGGGGAGGCAGCCACGCTACAAGGCGCCTCACCGAGCCTCATGAAACTGATGGTATCTAACAATGTCCCGTCTTCGAGACTCCAAACGCTCATCTCCCCCCCAACCCCAAGGGAAATGATGAAACGCTCATCCGCCGAGATCGCGAACCGGTAGACTCCCTTAGGATGAGCGAGGATCTTTCGCTTGATGACCGCGGTTTTAGTATCCCAGACTTTAATGGAGCCGTCCTTTGAGCTCGTCACCAAAGTGAGATCGTCTTTGAGAAAAGCCAACGCAGTGACGACCGAATCATGAGCGAGAATGGCATTCGATCTTCGAATAAAGCAGCCCTTCTCCGTCTTGGAGAGCTCCAACATGCACATGGCGCCTCTTCCTCCACCAATCGCAAGGTAAACACCGCCGGGAGACTCTGTGATGGAATAACTAAACGGCAATGAAACGGTGACTTGTTCAGCCTTCATTGTCATTGGGTCAACCCGAAAAAGCTGACCCTTCTTTGAGGTCACGTAGAGGTAATCCTGGCCAAAGTGAATCTGATGGGCCTCCTCCCGACCAATATTCGCCGTGAGCGCTTGATTTTTCTCTTTGTTGTAGACGAGGATTCCCTGGCCAACCGTGACAAACTGCGACCGTTTCTTTCCCCAGGCAACCTGAGAAATAGTGACCCTCTGGTCCGTGTGAGACTGCTCTTCTTCTCCAGTCGATAAATCCCAGACCCGCGCTGCCCTATCAAAGCCACCGGACAGCAACTGTTTTCCATCATTGGACACGGCCAAGCTCAAGACAGGTCCGCCATGCCCCGCGAAATCCCAAATCAAGGTCTCCGTGTTTATGTCCCAAAGACGCACTGTTAGATCGTTGCTGACTGTTAACAAGCGGCGCCCATCCGGATGCAAAGCCATTGCGTGAACCCAAGAGGAGTGAGCAGCTAGGCTCCTTTTCAATTCACCCGTTGCTATATCCCAGAAGTGAACCTTGCCATCTCCTCCGCCTGAAATAACCTCAGACTGATCTTTTGATAGCAGAATCGATCGCACCTGGCCGAAACTTATTGGCGGAGGCCTCAATGCATCAATTCGCCAGTTCAATTTCCGATCAGCCAAAGTCCAACAGCTCATTTTCATTTCTTTATGACCGACAATCATCGACTGACCTGAATGACTTACTGCTCCTGAAAAAGCATGCAAGGATTCATCGTAGCTTGCCTCGAACTCAATTTTATCCTCAAGGTAGTTCCACAAGATCATTCGTCCGAGTCCAGTAATCATTAATGAATTCGGCGCCGAAAAACGAGATATCCAACCAGCGAGAGGCGCTTTCACGACACGGTCACCGATTTTTTTTAATTCCCAAAGATAGGTCGCCTCCT
>JARGOJ010001041.1 GCA_029210225.1 Planctomycetota bacterium | reverse complement strand
TCTTGATATTGTTAGAGGCGCAGTCTTGGCAAAGGATGGCCGCTTTGAGATTCATGACAGCGCCGGCAGCAAGCGCGCCTTTCAAATTCCCGAGTATGAAATGCCTAAGGTCGCCAAGTGCTCTGCGGGATATTTCGTTGAGCCCAACATGGATCTAATCGACCTGTTCATTGGCTCCGAAGGAACACTCGGCTTCATTAGCTCCGTCACTCTGAAAGTGATCCCTTTGGATTTTAGTGTCGTGAGCGGCTTTGTCACGATTACTGATGAAGCCAGGGGGATTGCTTTAGCCGGCGCTCTCCGTGAAGCGTCCTTGAAAACCCGCGAGGGACAAGGCTCGGGGCTTGACGTTGCGGCCATTGAGTCCCTCGACGGTCGCTGCCTTGAACTTCTAAGAGAAGAAGGCGAAGACAAGCGCCTCGGCGTCTCCCTTGAAGAGTCTCATAACTACGCGCTGTTCTTTCAAATCGAGCTCCCGAGCACTTGGGATGAAGAACGCATCACCGACGACATTGAAGCGTTCTATGAGGATGTTGAGAAGGACTCCCCCATCTCAGAGCTATGCAAAATTTTGAGCACATTTGAGGCGCTCGAAGAGCTAGAGATCGCCATGCCCGGAGATGAATCCCGAGCGCGGCAGTTGTTTGAGCTTCGCGACCGAGTCCCAACCATTGTGAATCATAGGATCGCCGACGCTCAACGGGATATCGACGGGCGAATTCATAAGACCGCCGCCGATATGGTGGTCCCCTTCGAGAACTTTGGCCCCATGATGGAGCTTTATCGTCGTGGATTTTCAGAGCGAAACCTCGACTTCGCGATTTGGGGTCACATTTCTGACGGCAACGTTCACCCCAACATTATTCCGAAAAGCTTCGACGATGTCCTCGCAGGGAAAGAGGTCATCTTAAGTTTTGGCCCCGAGGTGACCCGCCTCGGAGGTTGCCCTCTCGCTGAACATGGGGTCGGCCGAAACCCAATGAAACAGGCATTGTTAAAGGGACTCTATGGAGCGGAGGGCATCGAAGAAATGCGCGCATTGAAAGCAAAGCTCGATCCGGAGGCAAAGTTTGCCCCAGGGGTTTTATTCGCATCTCTTTAAACCTGTTGCCAACTTTCGTTAAATGGCCTCATTCTGAGTCTCTGAGAGATAGTTGAGGGAGTCGCCATGGTCTCTGTAAAGCCGTTTGCACCATTCCGTCCGGTTGCTAAAAACGTATCTGAAATTGCTAGCCCCCCATACGACGTCGTCAATGAAGAGGAAGCTCGCGCTCACGTCGCCGCTCACCCTCTCTCATTCATGCGTGTCCTGCGCCCCGAAGTGAATCTTCCGGCGGGATCAAGCTACGACGAGCAACACGCTGAAGCGCTCAAACAATTCGATGGAATGAAAGAGCAAGGCCTCTTTGAGAAAGAGGGAAAGCCCTGCTTTTACCTCTATCGCCAGACCCAGGGCAACCACGTGCAAGTGGGCGTTGTCGCTCAATGCTCCGTCGACGACTATGAAGCCAATGCCGTTAAGAAGCATGAGCACGTGCGCCCCGCCAAGGTCATCGACCGCACCCAACAATTTTTGAAGGTCAACGCCCAGACAGGTCCTATTTTTCTGACCTACCGCGGCAACGATGAAATCAACGCGCTCGTTAAAAAAGGTCTTGAGCAAAAAGCGCTCTACGACTTCACCGACGAAGTAAAAGTTCGCCATGAGGTCTTCCTCATCGAGGACACCGCTGCCCTCGAAGGCGCCTTTGGAAAAGTGCCAGCGCTCTATATCGCCGACGGTCACCACCGCACTGCGAGCGCCTGCGCCGTTCGCGAAGCTCGTAAGAAAGCCGGTGAGGTCAGTGAGAGTGATCCTTCTCATGGCTTCCTAGCCGTCGTCTTCCCTGAAACCGACCTTCACATCTTGGCTTACAACCGTTTGGTGAAAGACCTCAATGGTCACAGCCAAGATGAAGTGATCAAGGCGATTTTAGATAAGGCGCCTTTAGTCGAGAATGGCACAGTTCCTCCAAGCCGCAAGGGTCACGTGGCCTTCTTCGCTGGGGATAAGTGGCGGGTGATCGACATTTCAGTGCTCGCTCCTGAGGGCGCGGAGGCTATGGAAGCACCGGAAACGACCCTCGATGCGTACTTGCTTCAGGACAAGATTCTCAATCCTATCCTTGGCATCGACGACCCTCGCACCAACCCTCGGATCTTCTTTTGGGGCGGTCACCGCGGACCAGACATGCTCGCTGACGCCGTGAAAGATGGCAAAGCCGCGATCACCTTCTATCTTTACCCCGTCGCCATGACAGACATCATGGACGTCTCCGATGTCGACCGAGTGATGCCTCCAAAGTCGACTTGGTTCGAGCCAAAGCTACGCTCAGGACTCTTTGTCTACGACCTAAAATCCTAGACTTGAATGTCGTGACCTGAAGACCCCGGGAGCAGGGCTCCTGTGTTCTCGAAGTCTTGTTCGTCGATTTCTTTAATGATGTCGGACACAGAAAGATCGAGGCCGGTATCCCCCCGGGGTTTTTCGTGGCGAAAAATAAAGTGTCCCTCGGTATAAGTCATCATGGTCTCGACAGCCTCTTTGCCAAGCAACACACCTAGTTCAGCGCTATGAATCATTCCAGCAAGCAATGTGATATGCCCCGCCATAGAACCATGAAGCAGGGTCAATGTCCCTGTCTTTTGCTGTAGCTGCAGCGACCGAAGCGCTTCCCTCAGTGAGACTTCGCTGAGGTCTCCAGAGTAGGAATTCGGGGGTATTGCAGAACTCTGACTGTCTTTCAATTCTCGGGAAGGACGCTCCTGATCCGATTCGACGCGGAAGATGTAAGGGCCCATTTGGATTTCATCATTCACGCTCAGGCGATGCTGCGCCCGTCTCTCACCGTTGATTTTGACCCCATTCGAAGAGCCTAAATCTTCGATGTTAACGGTTGTTCCGCGAACTTTGAACGTGGCATGAAAGCGTGAAACTTCATTGTCTGGGAGCACCAGATCATTGCTTTCATGGCGCCCGACCGTCAGGGAGTAGCTCGTTCCTAAGGGCACGGGCTCCAATTGATCGGAGCACAACCAAAACAGCGTTGTCCCCGCGACTCCTTTCTTCGGCCCGGCCATCGAAGCCAGCATGACCGAGGTTAATCGTGGAATAGATCCAGAGCTTTCGGGATGGCTCGACTTCTTTACTGGGGATTCGAA
>JARGOJ010001040.1 GCA_029210225.1 Planctomycetota bacterium | reverse complement strand
CAGATGCCAGAGATGGATGGTCTCGAAGCCTCTCGTAAAATTTGCAGCCAATGGGCAAAAGATGAACGGCCTAAAATTATCGCGATGACCGCCAACGCCATGTCCGGAGATCGAGATGTTTGCCTTCGAGCAGGCATGGACGACTATTTGAGCAAACCTGTGCAAGTTCAGGCCCTCCAACAAGCCCTCTTAACCGTAGGCGAAGAAATGCAAGCCACACAAGCCGAGAGTGAGAGCCCAAAGGACTCAAATGACTCTCCAAGTCAACCCGAGAACAAGTAATAGGCGTTGAAAACGAAGCCTCCCTCGATTAACCTCTCTGGGCCTAAAAAGAAAGCGAGGAAGCCTTCCATGAAACCGATGCCTACTTCAACTCCTAAGTCGACGACCGTTCTCAGCCGCGAAGAGGTCGCCAAGATCTATCGTCGTCCCCTCCTGGAGCTCGTCTTCGAAGCCGCTCAGATTCACCGCGCCCACCATGAGAACTACGACGTTCAATGCTCCTCCCTTCTCAACATCAAAAGTGGATCCTGCCCTGAAGATTGCACCTACTGCTCGCAATCCGCTCACAACGATACATCCCTCGAATCAGAGCCGCTCATGGAACTCGACGCTGTCGTGCGGGCCGCTAAAAACGCTCAGAAAAACGGGGCCGATCGTTTTTGTATGGGGGCAGCCTGGAGAGGCGTCGCCGACAACAAAGAGTTCGATCAGGTCATCGACATGGTGAAGGAAGTCAAATCCCTCGGCCTCGAAACTTGTGCCACTCTTGGACTTATGAACGAAGAACAAGCTCATAAGCTCAAAGAAGCGGGCCTCGATTACTACAACCACAACCTCGACACCTCTCGTGACTACTACGATAAGGTCATCACAACTCGCACCTACGATGACCGCTTGGATACTCTCTCCGCCGTCCGAGCAGCCGGGCTCAAGACCTGCTGTGGGGGTATCCTCGGCCTCGGAGAATCAGAGGACGACCGCATCAACCTCCTCCACGAGCTTCACAGCCTCGAAACCGTCCCCGAGAGCGTGCCTATCAACGCCTTGGTTCCCATTGAAGGAACACCTCTAGAGACCACTGAGCCTCTCGCCTGGGATCAAATGGTCCGCTGCGTCGCAACGGCGCGCATCCTGATGCCCCAAAGCAAGGTCCGCCTCAGCGCCGGACGCAAGTCGATGACCGACGAAGGGCAAACCCTATGCTTCCTCGCTGGGGCGAACTCGATCTTCCTTGGGGACAAGCTCCTAACGACAGACAACGCGACCGTCACTGACGATACTCAACTCTTTGATAAGCTCGGGCTCAAGCCTATCGTCAGCGCCTGCGAAACAACCTTTACTGTCTGAATTCCCAAATTCTCTTATGAGAAGAAAGGGGATTCCATGACATCTGGATCTCTCTTTGACCAGCTCCATACTGAATTGGATGCCTGGAAGGCTAAAGGTCTTGAGCGCTCCCTCACCGCTCCCGCTGGAATTGACTTCACGAGCAACAATTACCTCGGACTCTCAACGGACCCACGAGTCATACGCGCCGCCCGAGAAGCCATGAATCTATGGGGCGCAGGCCTCCCTGCAGCCCGGTTGCTCCGAGGACATAATTCGCTCTATTCTAAAGCCGAAGCAAGCGCCGCCGACTGGCTCGGTACCGAGGCTGCCTTGCTCTTTCCCACGGGATGGCAAGCGAATTTGGCGGTCCTTACAAGCTTCCTAAAAAGCCAGGATGTGGCCTTTAGCGACTCCCTCAATCACGCCTCTCTGATCGACGGTTTACGCCTAAGCAAGGCCCAGCGCACGATCTTCAATCATAATGACATGGACGACCTTAAACGACAGCTCGCAGACCATAGCGGAGCGCGGCGACGGATCATCGTGGTCGAAGACGTCTATTCTATGGACGGTGATCGCGCCCCTATCGAGACCTTATTGAAGATCTGTGAACAGTTCGATGCCTATCTCTACGTCGATCACGCGCACTCCATCGGACTCTACGAAGTTCACAGGGAGGCTCACCCGCGCTTCTTAGCGAGAATGTTCACCGGCGGCAAAGCACTCGGTCTATGTGCCGCCTTCGTCTGCGCCAGTAAAACAGTCATCGATCTGCTCATTAACAAAGGACGATCCTTCGTCTTTACCACCGCCCTACCTCCTCCCACCGTCGCGGCTCTCCACGAGGCGATGACCATCGCACGGAACGAACGAGCTTTAGCGAAACGCGCCTTTAGAAATGCCAAGCAACTCCGCGATCGATTGCATAGCGCGGGCATTCCAACCCTCGGTGAGAGCCCCATTGTCCCCATTGTCCTCGGGGAAACCCAGCGATCGTTAGAGGTCGCCCAGCGGGCCCGAGACGCGGGTTTTGATATCCGCGCAATCCGCCCCCCGACGGTCCCCAAGGGACAAAGCCGATTGCGGATTGTCTGCCATGGAACTCATTCTTTGGAGATCGTCAATCAATTAGCCGATGTTCTTATTTCAGCAATTAACGGGACTCAACAAGGCGAACAAGACACAATCAGTGACCACGCTGGACCCAAGGGATTTATTGTTTGTGGGACCGACACGGATGTTGGAAAAACTATCGGCAGCGCCGCTCTCCTTCGCTCCACTCGGCTCCTCTGTCCCAATGTTCGCTATCTAAAACCCATGCAAACTGGGTCTGACTCCGACACTGAGACTGTCGTCGAACTCGCCGACGTCGATCGATCGAGAGTTCTCTCTCCCGTTTTGGAGCTGCCGTTGCCAGCCTCCGTTGATCAGGCGGCGCTTCATTCAAATGTCGAAGTTCGCATGAATGACATAGTTGAGAAAACCAAAGCCACTCTCAATAAACATCCGGACGACTTCTGGATTTTAGAGACCGCCGGCGGTATTCGGGTACCCATGAATCCCAGGGAGGACCAGGCCGATTTAATCGGCGCCCTGCGACTACCAGTTGTATTGATAGCACGCTCTAGCTTGGGGACCCTCAATCATACTTTGCTCACTGCCGAGGCCCTCCAAAGTCGCCGTATACCATTGAAAGCACTGATTCTCATTGGTCCAGAGCACAAGGCCAATAAACGTACCCTTAGTGAATGGCTACCCAATTGCCCCATCATGGAAATGCCCCACTTTGAGCACTTGTCCCCTGAATCCATCGATCAATGGATCCGAACACAAGATTGGGAGTGGCTAAAATGTCTGACTCACTAATTCAAC
>JARGOJ010001039.1 GCA_029210225.1 Planctomycetota bacterium | reverse complement strand
CATCTGCTTTGTAAACGATAGCAAAGCCATGAGTCGTTATCGAATTGGCCAACCGGATGTCGCAAAACTCTCCGCCATTGCCGGAGCCATTACCATTAAAAAGCAAGAGGCAGGAAAACACATTTCGGCTTCATTTTCATTGCTCTTCTCAGACACTCAAATCGCCGGCTCTATGGACTACATCAACGGTGAGAGTCCCAAGAACTGGGCCAAGTCAAAACAAGAGATCTGCGCCATCAGCGGACGCAAAGTTCTCAAGATCAACAACGCTCTCATGAAGGGGGAAGACCACGCCGACTTCCTAGTCTTGTCGACAAAGAAAGACTTCTTAATGGGACGGCTTGCACCGGGAGAAACACAAATCTGGGTCATTCTAGAGAGGCGAGCCAAAGCGGGAACGATCTTGCCATTGAAGGAGATTAAGACTGAGGACGATGTGCTCACTTACGTTGACATTTCAACGCGCCGCGAGAAGAAGATCGCCAAAGACAAAGTGTTTGGGCATTTCTTCGCTATTAAAGTCACGAACACCTCGGACAAGATGCTGGCCATGAAATTCAAAGAGAAGGAGATGCTCGCGGGGACAGCGTTGAGTGGAGCGATACAGGTGAAAGAATACAGCCCTAGTAAAATGATGAGAGGCAAAATAACGTTACAATTCAAAGATCTCCAAGTCTTCGGGCAACTCGATCTCACTCGTCAGAAGAGACGCTAATTCAAATTTATTGAGGATAGAAAAACAATGCGCTGGCTCCCCCTCGTCACTCTTGGACTCTTGTCATTAGGACTCCTGGCCTGTAACTCCGACGACTCAAAAGCAATCGAAGAAAAGAAAGCAAAGCCTGCGATAGAAAGCTCGAAGAAGCTCTACAACGGTCAGACGCTTTCTCAGTGGTTTCAGGATATCGATGTTACCGAATACAAGAAGCTGGAGAACAAGAAGTTTTGGCTCGACGCCGAGAAGGCCGTCAATGAGCTTGGGCCGGACTGCACCGAAGAGATTCCCTTTCTCGTCGCCGAGCTAGAAAAGAAGGTCATTCGTCAACACGGGGCGCTCCATTGTCAGGTCGCCCTCACGAAGATTGGCGCCCCCGCCGCTGGCCCTGTTTCTGAATTGCTCAGGAGCGACAACACAGCCTTGAAACTCCTGGCCATCGAGGTCTTGAAGAGGATGGGAACGAGCGCGGCGGGGGCGATCCTCAACCTCGAATTCGTTTACTATGATGACAATGAAATCGTTAGGAATGACAGCCGCAAACTACTCTACAAGCTTTGCCGTGGAAACAAGCCGGCTCAAGAAGTCTTCATCCGCATCCTCGACAAGGGCCCCAGCGATCAAAAGCTCTACGTTGCAAAACGCCTGGCAAAGCTGAAGGTCAAGAGTAAGACCCTCGCGAAAATTGCTGAGCGCACGCTCCCAACCGCAGGCCCCGAACTCAAGAAAGAACTCTTGACAATCCTCAAAGCGAATCCCAAAAATTAGCGGGTGTTTCTTGCTATGGAGTCAAATTGTGACAGACCAAACAAAATCTCCCCACCGAATGTCTGAGACGATCAGCGGCGATTTTTTTCTTGCTTTCCAGAGCGAGTGGGACAGGACCATAAATCAGCCGCTGAGGACGTTTGGACAAAGACCTTTCAATTGTTCCAACGGCAACTAAAATCAATGTCATGAGTCTTTGTGAACAGGAGTTTCTATGTCTGACAATCAAGAGTTCGACGAGGGTGAAATCATCGAGGAAGAAATCCTTGTCGGGAAGTGGGATTGCGACAATTGCGAGACCCTTGGCAACGACGGTGATTCCTATGATTGCAATGGCTGTGGGGCGCCACGGTCTGAAGACGTTCAATTCTATCTCGGTGACAGTCCTCGTCTCGTCGAGGATAAAGCGGGCATTGATGCCGCGAACGCGGGTCTTGATTGGTATTGTACCTTTTGCGATTCCGGCAATTCCAATGTCGGGGATCAATGCGATAACTGTGGCGCGAAGAAAGGCTCGGCGCGACATCACAAGATAAAGATCACGGCTAAGTCTCAGCCCAAAGAAGAACCCGTGGTCCGCGCCCCCGTCCGACGGCGAACAAAGCGATTTGACAAGCCGCCCTTCCCTAAAGGCCTTTTAATTGCTGGTTTCCTGGCCTTGCCATTTCTATTCTTTTGCCTCGCAGGTCTTCTCTTTACGTCCTCAGGAGCCGAGAGAGCGGTCTCGCAAAAGAAGCAGGTCGTGACATCGTCGGGCCGGGTGGTTGATGAGTATCCCGCCAAGCTAGTGGCCCTCAGCTGGACGCGCAAAATTAAGATCGAGCAATGGCAGTGGGTCAAAGAGTCCGCTTGGTCCTTGCCCCGTCGCGGTGAATTTGAAGTCCTAGCGAAAAAGAAAGAATTCCATCACTTCGTCAGGGTCCTCGACCGATACGAAACGGAAGCCTACAAAGAAGCCTATTCCGTTAAGACAGGGCAACGGCGAGTTCGAACAGGTTGGAAAAAAGTCCAGGACGGCACCAAGCGCGCTCAAGTGGGCACCCGGAAGGTCGTCGCTGGCAAAAAGCGCATCATCACCGGCTACAAAAACGTTCGGAATGGCACCAAGAAGGTCCAAACGGGCACACGGCGAGTCAAAACCGGGCGAGAAAAAGTCGTCACTGGTCGCAAGCGGGTCATTAAGCGCTACAAAACAACAACGAAGGTCATCAATAAAGGCAACGGCCGCTTCAGCCGAAAGACCATTCGAACGCCGGTCTACGGCTACGAGAACACCTACGGATATCGAGATCGTTATCGGCAGGAGCCAGTCTATAGAGATCGTCCGGCTTATCGCAAAGAGCCCATCTACGGTGAAAAGACCCTCTATAAAGATGAGGCCGTCTACGGTGATGTTCCTAAATATAAGCAGGAGGCGGTCTTCGGCATGGAAGACGTCTTCGAGACTCGCTATCGCGATAAAACCCGGCAGGTCCCTATCTATAAAAAAGTCCCCGTCCAACAAACCAAGTTCTACTATCGAGCCAAACGCTGGTTTCCATACCGCGTGGAGCAACTCAATGAGAGGAATCGCAGTCCCCGGTGGCCTATCGTTGAGCTTGAGAAGAATGAGCGGGTCTCCGAGAAGCTGGAGCGCTACACCGTTCACTTCGAAGTTGAGAAAGACGGTGAGACCGTCAATACAACAATCAAGCTCTATGACGAACAGGAGTGGGCTGACTATTC
>JARGOJ010001038.1 GCA_029210225.1 Planctomycetota bacterium | reverse complement strand
GATGCCCACTCCGGTCAAATCGCTAAGGGCCATGTGACAACTAAGGAATTACTCGAAAGAAAACCTTGGCCCGAAGCACCGAAGAACGAGGACACCAATTCACCTAAATAGCTCTTATCAGGGAGTCTGGCCAGCGGAGTAGCGAATTCCTCCGAGGAGATGGTCGAGGAAGAGTGCGTCGCTAAAGGTCGCTGAGCTGTGACCCAAATTAGTGTACCAAGCCCGTCCTCCGAGATTCGTATGAAACCATGAGATCGGATGGCTCGCGCCCATGGTCCCACCACTGTAACTCGTCTCGTCCACAGTGACTAGGACATTGACTGACCCGCTTGGATCGGTCTGAAAGTTATAGATCTCATCCGTAAATGTAAAATTGACTGGAAAGCTTGTCGTTGAAGGATGGTTTTGATCCACCGTCGTAAAGGACGCCAACTGAATCGCTGGGTGATCCTGAAAGAACGCGCCAACCAACTGCCCATAGAAAGGCCAATTCTTCTCGGTGTCTGACGCAGAATGAATCCCAACATAGCCGCCACCGTTGGCGACATAGCTCATAAAACTCGTCTCTTCAGACCCAGTCAAGACATCCCCAGTGGTGTTCAAAAAAATGACAACGGAGTAAGAGGCGAGGAAGTTCGTGTCGAAGAGACTTGAATCTTCTGTCGCGTCCACTGCGAAGTTATTGGAGTTCCCCAAGCTCTGAATCGCCGTAACACCGGCCCCAATGGAATCGTGGCGAAACTCTGTCGTCTTAGTGAAAACCAAGGCCCTAAAATCGGGGTTTCCTCCCGGAGGCCTGGTTGAAGAATATATGCCCAAGATTGCTTGGGGACCGGCATTGTTGCTCGAAGATGAGTCACTACAACCCAACGCCAAGGCAAAGAGCCCGAGGACAAGGACAAGAATTCTCAATCGGATCATAGGTTCTCCTGTTACCGCCACCCTCATTGTATCTTAAACCCAGATTCCTCAAAGCGATCTCGGTTCTTGACCGATAGAGGAGTAGAGTCTAGATTTAGCCGAAAGAAGAGAGATTTAATCATGGCGAAGGCAAAGAACAAGACGGTTGAAACAGAAGTCAGCGTCGCCGACTTTTTGGACGGACTTAAAGATGACAAGCAACGCGAAGAGAGCAAAATACTCCTCGCTCTCATGGCAGAAGCCAGTGGCTTTCCTGCAAAGATGTGGGGTGGAAGCATTGTTGGCTTCGGAAAGTATCACTACAAGTATGAGAGCGGCCGCGAAGGCGACGCCTGTCGGACGGGCTTCTCACCGAGGAGCAAAAAGTTCTCCGTCTACATTATGCCCGGTTTCTCAGAATACAAAGACCTCATGGTAAAGCTCGGAAAGCACAAGGTTGGAAAATCCTGCCTTTATATTAATAAACTAGCTGATGTCAAATTGGAGGTTCTAAAAGAGCTGGTCCAGATTTCAGTGAAGCACATGGCTGACAAATATCCTGAATAGCCGTTCAACACACAGTGACGGAAGATGTGAGACGATGAAGAAACTGAGATCAACTTTCGCTTTGGGAGCGTTATGTGATGGCGTCTGACGAATCCTTGGACAGCCCCGAGGATGAACTTCGAGCGCGACTCTTTGCCGCAGCGGTTGAACAAGATTCCACGTTCGAAGAGCTGGCGATAGAGCATGAAGAGACGATCTTTAGAGTCTTTCATGAATGGCAAGTGATCCCAGAGGAACTGAGGGACGACGGCCCCCTCACCCGGGCGTACGTTCACGGCCTCATTTCTATCGCCACTTATTTCGCCGAAGAACATCAAAAGACCGGATTGATTGAGCTGCTCACTGAAGGATCCGAAGACGAGAATAATCCGCTCCAATCGTGGAAGGATGCGCTCAACCAAGCCCATCAATTAAAACTAGAGCTCAGCTTTAATGAAGCCATTCAATTATTAAATGATCACCTTATCGACTCCCGACATCTCAAGGGCAGCGGAGTCGAGTTTTACCGCCCTGTCACCCTTGGATTCTTAGGAGATTTATATTTCCAGGAAGGCAAGGCCGATCAGGCCCTCGCCACGACGAAGAGCGCGCTGAGCATTTGTCGTGAGAACGACGACGAAGAAGGCATTCGTACTTATCTCACCAATCTCTATGAAATGGAGCGTTACCGGGGCAACCATTTAGAGGCCGCGCAATATGCTCAAGAGCTCGCCGATGCTCTCGTAGAAGGCGGTGAAAAGAATTGGTTTCAATCTCAAGCGACGGTTGTGGGTGACGGAGAACCATTAAATCGAGTCGTCGTCGAAAACGATGGTTTCAATTCTGAGCTCAAAGACAATCTCGCGAAGGGCCAGCTACGCTTTGTCTTCCAACGGAACCGCCCCAGTCTTTTCGCCTGTGATTATTGGACTCAGGTCGGCGCGGAGTTCGGTCGAAATTCTAAATTGGAAGAAGCCCTCGATGCCTTTGACAGGGCCGCCAGCATCGACGCATTCGACCCCCAGCCTCACTACCAGGCCGGCTTCGTCCTGCTCTATCTCGAACGCTACTACGAAGCCGCGGCCCGTTTTGAGCGCTGTGATGAGCTTGCCCCCGGGTGGTTTCACTGCCGCGCCAATTCCTGGTTAGCCACAGAGATGGCCCGGGGAAAACTTCCACAGCACATACTCATGCTCATCTTGCAACACGTCGACGACATCGCCGACGATGAGAGCCTGCTAAAAAAGATTGAGGACGCCATCGAAGAAGCGCCCCAGGTCGCCCTTCTCTACCTCATGGCAGCGAGAGCCTACACCAAAAAGGACGAGTATTCAGAGGCCCGATCGATCCTTAAAAAAGGCCTGGACTTCGCTCAAGAAGACGACGCTCGCACACAACTTCTCCTCGACTTAGCCATCCGCTCCGATGAACCGGAAAAGCAAGCGCTGCTCTTAGAGGCTTCCAATCTTAATGGAAACCTCATCGCGGCCGCCACTGCAACCCTTCTCCTCCAAGGCTTTGATGAGACTTGAATGATCATTCCATCGTTGCGAGGGGCTCATCCGCTGGCTCACCGTCGTTGTAATCGAGGCTCTCTTGTGGCCAACGAATCATTGCCTTCAAGGCCCTGACTTTGGCTTTTCCGCTATCTGGAAAAACCGCCACTTCGAGGGGGTGAGCCCTCGGAGTCCCCACGACAATCATTTTGCAAGGCTCGAAAAATGGATTGAGCGTCGCGTGAGCAACCCCTGTCCCCGCAGGGAAGCA
>JARGOJ010001037.1 GCA_029210225.1 Planctomycetota bacterium | reverse complement strand
TGAACAAAGAGCTTGTGGATATCTTCGCCAATGACGGGGTCGTTGGTCATTAAGCCGAAGTCAGTGTAAGCACGGGCTGTGCTGGCGTGGTAGTTCCCTGTTGACAAGTGAACATAGCGCTTTAACTGGCCGCCTTCACGACGCACAATGAGCATCATTTTAGAGTGCGTTTTATATCCTACAATTCCATAAACAACATTGGCGCCAGCTTCTTGTAATTGAGTCGCGAGGGTGATGTTCTGGGCTTCATCAAAGCGCGCTCTCAGCTCAACGACAGCGGTGACATCTTTCCCTTTTTGGGCGGCATCAATGAGCGCCTTGACTAATGGCGATTTAGAGCCGGTGCGATAAAGAGTCAATTTAATGGCGAGGACATCTGGGTCGGAGGCGGCCTGTCTGACTAAGTCGATCACTGGGACAAAGGACTCGTAAGGATGGTGCAACAATACGTCCGTGCGATTGATTGTGTCAAAAAGATTGACGCTTCGCTCTACTTGAGCCGGGCGAGTGGGGACAAACGGCTTAAACTTCAAATCGGGGCGATCAACGAGGTCGACAAGGGCTGACAGACGGTGCAGATTGACGGGGCCATTGACGCGATAGAGATCTTTCTTTTGAAGATTGAGGCGGCTTAATAAGAAGTCGGCAATATCTGGGCTACAGCTATTCGCCACTTCGAGGCGCACGGCGTCGCCATAATTACGGGTCGGCAATTCACCCTGAAGCGCGTGCAATAAATCTTCGACCTCTTCTTCCTCGACCCACAAGTCGCTGTTGCGAGTGGCGCGGAAGGCGAAGCAACCGGTGGCGCGCATGCCAACAAATAGCTCTTCGACGTGAGCGTGCAGAATAGCAGAGAGCAAGATGAAAGTATGGGGGCCTTCGGCGAGGGCAGGAGGGACTTGAATGACGCGGGGCAGGCAGCGAGGCACTTGGACAACAGCAATGCCGCCGCTTCGGCCGTAGGCGTCTTCTCCTTCGACAGTCACGATAAAGTTAAGGCTCTTATTGAGCACGCGAGGGAAGGGGTGGGAGGGGTCAATGCCAATGGGTGTTAAGACCGGGAGCACTTCGGCCATAAAGAATGAACGGGCCCACTTCTTTAAATTATCACTCCAGACTCCGCGCCGCAAAACGTGAATGCCTTCTTCGGCGAGGGCTGGGAAAATTTCAGTTTGAAGAGTTTTGTATTGCTCGGCAATGAGCGCGTGACATCGGTCGTCGAGGTGTTCTAGAATCTCGTGGGGGGTCATGCCATCGGCGCTCATGGCGCCTAAACCAAAGCTCTTCTGCTCTTTCAGTCCGGAGACTCGGACTTCAAAAAACTCGTCGAGGTTTGTCGAGCAGATTGTCAGAAAGCGAAGTCGCTCTAATAGAGGAATGCTGGTGTCTTGAGAGAGGGCGAGCACTCTTCGTTGGAATTCAAGCAAGCTCAACTCTCTGTTTAAATAGAGTGAGGAATCATTGAACTCTGGATCTATTTCAGGATCGTCGAAGGGGCCGTCGACAGAGTTGAGATGGGAGTGGTGTTTGGAAATGGGCGGGGCTCCGTCGGTGGTTCTCATATTATTTCGCGCTCACAGGACTTGGGGTTCACAGCAGACTATGTTGAGGACAACAGCTTGGTATCATACGTACTCGTCGGGTTTGAAAAACACCAAAAATATAAGGATTCTTTGAATGAGTAACTTACCCTCAGGCCTCTCTTTCCCAGAAAAGGACCAACCGCTGCGCGAGGATGTTGGCACCCTGGGAGCGATGCTCGGTGATCTGCTGAAAGAGCAAGAAGAAAGCACTCTCTATGAAAGAGTTGAGCACGCTCGCCTAGCAGCCCGAGCAAGGAGATCTGGAGATTTGGAGGCCGATCAAAAGTTGCAAAAGGTCCTCACTGGCTTGGACACAGATGACGCTCTGGAGCTTGTTCGGTCGTTCTCCGCGTATTTCTTCCTGGTCAATATGGCTGAACGGGTCCACCGCATTCGTCGCAGGGTCGACTACTTACGCTCGGAGACGGCTCAGCCCGGGAGCTGGACGGCGGTTCTTACAAGCCTGAAAGAACGAGGTCTCACCCTCGATCAAGCTAAGGAATGGTTGACCAAGCTTCAAGTGGTCCCGGTTTTTACAGCGCATCCAACCGAGGCCGCACGGCGCACCCTTCTTGTGAAGGAGCAGCGGATCGCAAGGGCCTTGGTGGCGCGTATGGATCCCGATTTATTGTTGGCTCAGGATCGCCGCTCGACCCTTGCGAGGATTAAGGGGGAGGTGATTACTGCTTGGCAGACGGAAGAGAATTTGGCGCAGCGCCCAGCCGTGGCGGACGAAGTCGAACACGTCCTCTTCTATATCTCCGAGGTTATCTACCGCGTGATTCCTCGCTTCTACGAGAACATCGAAGGCGCCTTTCAGAGCGTTTACGGGGTCTCCCCCAAAGAACTGAAGCTGCCGAGCTTCGCCCAATTCGCCTCTTGGGTCGGCGGCGATATGGACGGCAATCCCAATGTTGGACCCGACACCATTAAAGAAACGCTGAATCGACATTTAGAATTGATCGCACGGCGTTATCGCGAAGAAATCCGCGAATTGTTTAGCTATCTCAGTCAGTCTTTATCGAGAGTCTCTTGTGATCAATCTGTTTTTGATCGCAGTCAATACTACAAAGATTCAATGCCGGAAATTTTCGCGGAAATTCCCGCACGGTACCACGATATGCCGTACCGCGTTTTGCTTTGGTTTATCTCGGAGCGCGTGAACTGTCAATTGACCGAAGATAAAGAAGAGCGGGCCTACACAAATCCTGAGCAATTGATCAGTGATTTGAAACTTATTCAGGAGAGCTTGCAAAATAATCGCGGTGAGAACTCCGGTTTGTTCTTTGTCACTCGACTGATTCGACGGGTGCAGACATTTGGTTTTCACCTCGCCACTTTAGATGTCCGTCAAGATGCTCTTTTACACCGTCGAGTTGTCGGAGATCTTCTAGGTCTTACGAATTTCGTGGATAAGGCTCCGGAAGAGCGAGTCGCGATTCTTGAGAAAGCCCTGACCGAAAACGATGATCTCTCTGGAGAATTCAGCGAAGAGACAGAAAAAGTCTTAGAGGTGATGCGAACTCTCAAGAGAGCCCGGGAGAAATACGGGCCCAAGGCCGTTGGCCCATACATTATCAGCATGGCCGCCGGTCCAGACGATGCCTTGGCGGTGCTCTTCATTGCCC
>JARGOJ010001036.1 GCA_029210225.1 Planctomycetota bacterium | reverse complement strand
TTATTCGCACTCGTTAATCCCCGAGTTCAGAAAATAAACGGCCCCGAAACTCAATGATTTTGGGGCTTGCAAGACAAGCCATCTTTTTTTTGAAAGGAATAGCAAAGCCCTCAGTTCTTGAGGACCTACAACGCAAGAACAAGGGAGGTCGACTTCAGAAGTGAATTCAACCGAACACACCGTCCCAGGGACCAGGAGAGAGACTATGACGCTGAATGATAAAGTGCTCGTGATTTCCCAATCCCTCAAGACTCCCAATAACTACGAGGGCATTTTTGGAGATCTTCCAAAGACGAACAAGGCCGCTCAAAAAGTCGCCCTTAACGAGTCTTTCCGACGCCTCGCCCTCAGCATTCACCCCGACTTATTGGTCGCATTGCCGAAACCCGAGAGACAGTTCGCAGAGGACACCTTTAAGAAGCTCGTAGAGGCCTCCAAAAACGCCCAGAGAGCCCTTGAGAATGGCTTTTATAGCAGTCCCCCCAGCGACAAGACTCCCGACAGCACAGCGAGCCAATTCACACTCAGCTCCCGCCTTTCAAGCTACACACTAAACAACCGCCCTCGCGCCACTGGAGCGTCTTCCAAGCTATACAGCGGCACTTCGAGAGCCGGGTTGGATGTCCTTGTTAAGATCGCGTCGAATTCCACCAACAATCAATCATTAGAACGTGAAATTCAGTTTTTAGAGAAGGTTCATTCTAAGAGTGACACCCCAGAAATTGCCCGCTTCATTCCCGAGGTCCTCGACACCTTTATCATTAACAATGCCTCAAAGAGATTGCGAGCAACAGTTTTCGAGGGTCACAAGAACCTCGTGTCTGTCAGTGAACTTATTGATGCCTACCCAAATGGAATGCCGGCGATTGATGCGGCTTGGGTTTGCCGCCGTCTCTTAGGTCAGGTCTGCGCCGCAACCATGTTTGGCGTCGTCCACTGCGCGTTGGTCCCCGATCATTTAATGGTCGGCGTCGAAACCCACGATCCAATTCACATTGGTTGGTCTCACGCAATAGGTATTGGAGAGAGAAAAATCAATAACGAAGAGCGCTGGAAGGCCTATTATCCTCCTGAGTTGCTCCGCAAGTCCGAATTAGATAGCCGCTCTGATATCTATATGGCCGGAAAAACTATGATCGCGTTGCTAGGGGGAGACCTGGAAAGCAACGCTCTCCCCGCAACAGTGCCTGGAGCGATCGCCAAAGTCATTCATCGCTGCGTTCAATTCAGTCGTTCCAAAAGATATGTCGATGGCCCCGATGCCCTCGACGCATTCAGTCAAGCCGCATGGTCACTCTGGGGTAAAAAATACCGCCGATTGCAGTGGCCGCCACAGCAGTAATTCACAAACTTTAGAAACAATCTTAATTAACAATGAAATTCGCTATTGAGCGAAAAGGAGTGACACTATGGGTGGAGGAAATTGGAGTTCAAGCGCATACAGCGCAGCGCGTAAGGCCCGTCAAGCAAAGGGAGTCCCAGATTTCAAACGAAGCGCAGAAGTGCGCCAGGGAAAAGTCTCAACAGTACACCCGAGCTTGGATGCCTCAAAGCTCGCCGGACCAACCAGCCCCGTCGCCGGCCGGCCCATTCGAGAGAGTCGAGACAGCGAAGAGCACCCCAACTCACTGCCAATCGCCGTCATCTTTGATGTCACTGGCTCCATGGGGCAAATCCCTCGCACACTGCAGAAGAAATTGCCCAAGCTCATGGACGTGATCTTAGACAAGAGCAGCGTCGCTGATCCTCAGGTCTTAGTCGGCGCAGTCGGAGACTCACACTCGGACAAGTTCCCATTTCAAGTCGGTCAATTCGAGTCTGACAATCGCTTCGACGAGCAGTTAAGGAACATAATTATTGAGGGTGGGGGAGGAGGACAAGTGATGGAGTCTTACGCTTTGGCGTATCGCTTTGCCGCTGATCACACCGCCATCGATAGCTTTGAAAAGCGCGGCAAAAAAGGCTACTTCTTCACAATGGGAGACGAAGCGCCTTGGCCCACAGTCACCAAAGCCGAAGTCAAACGAATCTTTGGATTGACTGTCGAAGCCGATGAGAGCGTCGCGTCATTGATTAAGCGGGCCGAAGAGAAGTGGGAGATCTTTCACCTCTGCGCCATGGACGGCAGCTACCCCAACAACCAAAAGATCCACAGTCAATGGGAAAAGCTCCTCGGCGAACGCTACGTCAAAGTCGCGGACTCGTCCATGATCTGCGAGATCATCGCCGGAATTGTTCATATGCTTGAGAGCGCCTATGACGCTCGCCGTGTGGTCCAGGACATCGGACTCACCGGCAAGGCCGCCGCCACCGTGGCGAATGCCTTAGCGCCGTTGGCCGAAGTGGCCGCTGGAACTCTCCCTGCTGGTCACGCCTCTTAATTGAGGCTGACCCTTTCCGAGGGCTAAGCGCGACTCCATCTTCAATTCAGTTTTTTGGGCCAAAGGCCGTCACAATCGGAGGAAAAATAGAATCATGAATAAAGCCATCATTGTTGTCGGCCTTGGTTTTGGAGACGAGGGGAAAGGATCGATCGTTGATTTCTTGTGCAGGGAGCAAGTGATTGCCCCCGTCGTTGTTCGATTCAACGGCGGGAGCCAAGCCGCGCACAATGTCATCACTCCTGACGGACGACACCACACCTTCGCTCAGTTTGGCAGCGGGATGTTCGTCCCGAACACGCTGACCCATTTATCTAGTTTTAGCCTCGTCGATCTCTTCGCCCTCGACCGAGAGGCTCATGCCCTCGCCAAACTTGGAGTGGGGGACCCTTACGCACGATTGAGTATTGACGAGCGCGCCAAAATCATCACACCCTTTCAAAAGGCCGCCAACCGCCTTAGAGAAGCGCTGAGGAAAGACCGCCATGGAAGCTGTGGAATGGGCATCGGTGAAACAATGGCCGATAGTCTTGCGAACCCGCCGCTTCTGGTTCAAGCTTCCGACTTATTGAATTGCGACCTATTGACTGAGAAGCTCGAAGCCATACAGCGGTCCAAATTTAGTGAGTTCCAAAGTCGCTTTAAAGAATTGAACGCCAGCGATCAATTGGCGCTTCGAGATGAAATCACCATGCTCCACGACAAAGGCGCGCCTCGTCTCTTTGCAGAGGCCATGTGCGCGCTCGCGGGGTCACTGACGATCGCCGGGGCTAAGTATCTACGAACTTTAGCAGAGGATCACCCGCTGATTTTCGAGGGGGCGCAAGGAGTACTCTTAGACG
>JARGOJ010001035.1 GCA_029210225.1 Planctomycetota bacterium | reverse complement strand
TTCTTCTTGTAGAGAGTCATCGCCTCTAGAGTGAGGAGGTGGACCGGAATCGCGTCCGATGAGAAGGCATCGACGATGATGAGGTCATAAACGTCGTCCTCAACCTTGGTTAGCGAGAGTCGCGCATCTCCGGCGACCACATCAACCTTGCCTTCAGACTGACTTAAAAAGTCGAAGTGTTCTCGGGCGATGCGTTCGTTGTCGGGATCGATCTCGTAGAAGGTCAGCTCATCGCCCTTCCGGCAGTATGCCGCAAGGGTTCCGGCGCCAAGTCCGACGACAGCAATCTTATAGGGGCGTTTGGGGAGCGCCGTGAGATATTTTCCCAGGGGAGAATTAGAGTGATAGTAGCTGATTGGCCGCTTGCCACCGCCCTCTTCTATGACTTGACGGCCGTGGATGGTGGTTCCGTGATAGAAAGTGCGCATAGTGTCGTTGGTCTGACCGAATTTCTCCTCCTGCTTGATTCGATGGATCCCATAGTAGTTGCGGTGCATGTAGATCCAATTGGTCGCGGAGTTGTTCTCATAGGCCGTCGAGATCGCCAGGTAACCAAAGATGACAAAGACCAAGGTGCTGAGAATGTAGCGGACGAGGGTTTGCTTGAAGATCGCTTCTTTCACCTCATTGATCCGGCCGGTGAATAACAACAAGGCTATGGCGGCGACGGTCACAGGATATTCGTTGAGGTGAGTAAAGATTCTTGGGGCGATGAGGCTCACAAAAATGCCTCCGGCCCAGCCTCCAATGGACATCACGAGATAGAAGCGGGTGAGATACTTGTTACTCGGGCGATTTCTATACATTTCCGCGTGGCATGCGTACGCCAATGCGAAGAGCACGAGTAGATAAACCGGGCCTTCAAAGCCCATACGAATGGTTGTTCCGTAGTTGATGGCGATGCCCGCGACGATGATTTCCGGGAGCAGGCGGAGCGCCAGAGTGCTCTCTTTGCGCTTCGGGCGAAAGATCAGAATGAATGTCAAAGTATACAGCGCGAGGGGCACAACCCATAGCATTGGGAGGGACCCAACGTCGATCGTGAGCACATTAGTCACGCTCATAAGCAAGGCTGAGGGCCACGCCGCGAGGTTGAACCAGTAGAACATGTTCCGGAGCGTTGGGGGCCCTTGTATCAAGGGTTGTTGTTCAACGATCTCTTTATCTTTGTTGGCGTCATCTTTGTTCTCGTCGGACGCTTTGTTTTCACTTTGCTCAGGCTCTTTATTCTTAAGATCTGTGCTTGCCCCGGCGACAGGTGTACCCACGATTTCGTCCAAGATGGAATCTTTGGTCACGACTCTCGAAGCCATAAAGAGTAGGACCAGGTAGAGACCGTAGCCACCGCTCCAAACCCATTTTTGGGTACTTAAGGAAAGAAAGGGCTCCATGAGGACCGGATAGGCGATGAGGGCGAGCAGAGACCCAATATTCGAAGCTGAGTAGAGCTGGTATGGGTCGGTGCTCTCGGCGAGATCCGAGCGCGCCAGCCACGACTGGGCCATCACGCTGGTGCTCGCCAGCACAAGGAAGGGGAGACCAACGCTTATGAGTACTGTGAAAGAGAGCGAGAGTATGGGGGAGTGAACGTCGGCTTCACCGTAGAGATGAATAGGCAGTAAAAGCAACGGCAGACATGCAAAGATCAAGTGTCCGCGGCCGATTTTTGGTGCCAAGCCATGACAATAAAAGTAGCCGAAAACGAGCAAGCCCTGGAAGAGCATGAGACATGTTGTCCAAACATGAAAACTTCCACCGTAACTGGGGAGTAAGAGCTTCCCTGTCAATGGCTCAAGGCTAAAAAGAAGGAAGGCCCCCAAGAAGGTAAAAAGCTTGAGGATCCATAGAGATTGTTTCGGCACACAACACCATAATTACGAAAATGTTTGTCACGTGAATGTAATTTCCCAAATCTCGTTTATTCGTTTTGGGAATTCGTCGCTCGACGTTTGAGTTCGAAGGGTATAGTCTTTCGTAGATTGTTAGATAGTAATGGAAAGACGGGACTTCTTTTACGTTCAATGTTTGTTTTCGTCAATGCCCAAGTGCACTTGACCAAGATAAACAGATGTTAGCTCTGAATCGTAAAAGAAACGGGAGTCCTGGCTGGAATGAAAGATCTTTTTGGAGGATACCAGAATATGAGATCCCTATTACGCTTTGCCCTTGTTGGAATCATGTTAGCCGCCCCTGCCGTGGCTCACGCAAACGACTACCTGCCTAACAGCACAAGTAATCGTTACAGCTATGTAAACAGCAAGACGGGTCAAACCGTCGATTCCCAAATTGAGCAAAGCTCTGGGAACTGGCGTCTTTGGTCAAACATGGCCGGATTTGGGACCACCTGGGTCTACACAAGCCAAGGAAGCAATTACTTCTACTTTTGGACCGGACAAACTTACGAGCTCATCGGCGACCTCGGTCGCGAAATCGGCGTCGGCAAACGCGTCGCCCTCGGTGGCTGTAATGACGGAGACGCATATATCGGCGACCGTGGTTCCCTCACCGTTCCTGCTGGAACTTTCAGCGACGTCGCTCAACTGAAGTTCGATACCTCCTGCTCTGACGGTGGCGTCACCGCTGTCTGGTATGCCAAAGGCATCGGTGTCGTTCAATGGACCGAGTCCAATATCGCCGGCGAGCAAACGTACACTCTAAAGTCTGCTCAGGTTGACGGAAAGCTCTTCCCAACCGTCGTCACTCAACCAACTCCAACACCCACCGGAAACCGTCCTGTCGCCGCCGCTGAGCACGACACAATGGAGACCATACTTTGGGGTTCTAATGACACATATTTAGTCATTCCAACTTATGTGGATGCCTTCCGTGCCTTAGACGGCGGAAGCGTAAAAGTCACTGTGATCGTCGATTCTCAATCTGTGGCCAGCGAGCTTCGTTATGAGCTCTCTCGCGCCAATGTCCCCATGGGTAATGTTGAGCTCCTCGTCGCCGCCCTTGACTCTGTTTGGATGCGTGACTACGGTCCAATCGTCCTCAAGCGTCCTAATGGCGAGCGTGTCATCGCTGACCCTGATTACTACTACAACCGTCCCAATGACAATGGCTTCCCCCGGGCTTATGCCGGATACCGTGGCTGGGACTATGTAAAGATGAACCTGAGCTTTGAGGGTGGAAACTTCGCCACAGACGGCAAAGGCATCGCCATGGTCTCGACCGGAGTCCAGCGCTTCAACAACGACCTCTCTCGCAATGAAATCGCCGACGAA
>JARGOJ010001034.1 GCA_029210225.1 Planctomycetota bacterium | reverse complement strand
CCCTCCCCCTCTTCAATCTCAATCTATGAACCATCGCCGCTCGCCAAGCACAAATCCGCCAATCAAAACAAAAGTCCCAATCCATCAGGAATCAATTAATCGGACGACTCAATAAAGCTCTCATTCTCTACGAACAACAACGGCAACAAGTCAAAGATTATAAAGAGCGAATTGTCCCACTCTCCCAGAAATCACTGACCCTCATTCAAAAGCAACAAAGCCTTGGAAAACTCAGCCAGATCGACGTCCTCGACGCCCAACGCACCGTTTTCCGCGCCAAACGCAGCTATCTATCACTACTGCAACAATTAGTCTCAACCGCAGTCGAAATTGAACAGCTCGCCGGTCAATCCCTCAGTCGCTTTGCTCAAAAGTAAGGAGTACCATGAAGAAAACAGCTCTCTCAGTCTTTATTGGACTCGTCATCGGAGGCGGCGGCATTTATGCTCTCACCAACGTTCACCTGCTTCCGGAATGGAAGCAAGAGACAGCCCACGAAGGCCATGACGATCACGAAGGCCATGACGATCACGAAGGCCATGACGAACATGAGGACGAGTCCAAAGAAGTAGAGATAAGCAAAGCTGCTGTCCGCTCCGCCGGCATCACCACCATGGACACTAAACTAGAAAAGCTCACCGAAGGCCTCGATGTCACCGCCGTCGTCCAATGCAATCAAGATCGCCTCGCCCACGTCGGTCCACGGATCTCCGGCACCCTCGTTGAAATTAAAAAGACGGCCCTGCTCGGAAAAGAAGTTAAGAAAGATCAAATCCTCGCTGTCCTAGATGGAATTGAGCTTGGAAAGGCCAAAGCGGCCTATCTCAAACAAAAAGCCCTGCTAAAAACCGCTGAAGATCGCGTCGAGAAAGAAACAGCCCTTTTCACCCGTCTGAATCGCCTTGAAATCGGCGTCGAAGCCATCCAATTTCTCGAACGCAAACAACTGCTAGAGGTCGCAAAAAGAAACTACGACCGGGAAGCGAAGCTCTTCAAAACTCGCGCCTCGTCAGAAAAAGACCTGCTCACCGCCCAAGCCCAATACCTCTCCGCCCAAGCCCGCTTCAACGCCGTCAAAGACAAGTTACTTCTCCTCGACGTCAGCGAGACCGCCCTTCAATCTCTTACTCGGAAAACAGCACGCTCCCTTAGCGGAGTCGGAACGACCTCAGCCCGTGAGAAGCTCGAATCAATCGTCGCTTACAAGACTATTGAAACCGAGCTTCAGGCCGCATGCGAACTGCTCTACACCCTTGGCCTCAGAGAGTCAGATATCAAATTACTCGGTCATGACCACGACCAACCTATATCAAGCTTCTACCTGAGAGCCCCAATTTCCGGTCGAATCATTGAAAAGCACGCCACAATCGGCGAGATCGTCGAGAGCGGAAAGTCCATCTTTGTTATCGCCGACCTCTCAACAATTTGGATTCTCTTGGACATTTACGAAGGAGATGTTCCTAAGGTAAAGATTGGACAAAAAGCCAGCATTTTAGCCCCGGGCTTCAAAGATCCGGTCCTTGGAGAGGTCACCTATCTGGGAGATATCATCGATAAAGAGACTCGCACACTGAAAGCCCGAGTTGAAATCAAAAACCCCAGACAACGCCTCAAACCGGGAATGTTTGTGCAAGTCAAGCTCCTCAAAAACTCACAGTCAAAAGCCATCGTGCTCGTTCCCGAAGAAGCCATCCAAAGAGCCGGAGCGGAGTGCTTCGTTTTCGTTCAAGAAAAAATCGGACACTACGAAAAACGCTCCGTCCAATTAGGCTCCCGCTCTGGCTCCCGAGTCATTATCAGAAAAGGACTCAAGGAAGGTGAGACGGTTGTTGTCACCGGTAGTTTTTGGCTCAAGAGTCAATTGTCCAAAAGTAAACTTGGCGGCGGGCACAGTCATTAAATCCTTCACCGGAATACGCTGGAATCACCAATGATCGATTCGTTCATTCGCCTGTCTCTTCGCAACCGCTTTTTGGTCCTAGTCTTTACCGGGCTGATGGTCGCCTTGGGACTTTACAATATGAACCGCCTGCCCATTGACGCCGTCCCCGATGTCACCAATGTCCAGGTCCAGGTCCTCTCCAACGCCCCCGCACTGGGTCCCGAAGAGGTCGAAAAGTTCATTACATTCCCTATTGAGCAAGCGATGAGCGGGCTCCCCAAAGTCACACAAGTGCGCTCCATTTCCCGCCCTGGATTATCGGCGGTCACCGTCGTCTTCGAAGAAGGCACCGACATATACCGCTGCCGACAATTAGTTGCCGAACGACTAACGACGGCTCGGGAGTCCATCCCCAGTGGCCTCGCCGATGTGGAAATGGGTCCCATTTCTTCCGGCCTCGGAGAGATCTATCAATTTGAAGTGAGAGCCAAAGACGACGCCGTCAATCCAGAGACAGGCAAGGCTTACACCGCCATGGATCTTCGAACAATCCTCGATTGGCAGGTTGCCTATCAATTGCGATCGGTCCCAGGCATCGTCGAAATCAATACATTTGGCGGCTTCCTAAAGACCTACGAAGTTCAGGTTGAACCCGATAAGTTACGCAGCTTCGGCATTGGACTGAACGACGTTTTTCGCGCCTTAGAAGAGAACAATGGCAACGCAGGGGGAGCCTATATTCAAAGAGCTGGAGAAGCGCTATACATTCGTGGCGAGGGCTTAATAGAATCCATTCAAGACATTGAAAACGTCGTCGTTGACAGCCGCGAAGAAGGCACCCCTATTTACGTGAAAAACCTAGGCAATGTCGCCTTGGCACCCATGGCGCGTCAGGGTGCGGTCACTAGGGATGGTCGAGGAGAAGCGGTGACGGGCATTGTCATGATGCTGATGGGGGAGAACGCTCGCGTCGTGGTCGATCGGGTCACAAAGCGCATTGAAGAGGTTAAGAAGACCCTGCCTAACGGAGTCTATTTAGAGACCTTCTACAACCGCGAAGTCCTCGTAAAAAAGACCGTGAAGACCGCCACCTGGAACCTCGCCGAAGGCGCATTCCTGGTCGTCATTGTCTTGCTTCTCCTGCTCGGCAGTTTTCGCGGCGGATTCCTGGTCGCCTTGGCCATTCCACTATCCATGCTCTTTGCGATCACAGCGATGGTTTACGCCAACATCTCTGGCAACCTCATGAGCCTTGGGGCCATTGACTTTGGCATTATTGTCGACGGCTCAGTTGTCATGGTCGAGAACTTTTACCGCCATCTCTCGCTAAAGAAAAATCAAGGGCGTG